>NZ_JBSQBC010000029.1:0-850 GCF_053851675.1 Mycoplasma sp. 1781 | reverse complement strand
GTGTTGCCAAAACAGGTAAAAATCCTAGAAAAAGTAATTTGCTTTTTTTCATTTTGCTCCTTATATTTAATTAAGTTTATAAAGCATATTTTATAGTATTTTTTTTTTTTTTTTTGTTTTGGCAAAATTTGTGTCTAATAAGGCAAAAAATAGGTTAGCAAATCATCCTAAATATCACAAAAGCACAAGAAGTTAAACCTAAAATAACTCCTCGTGCTTTATTAGATTGATTATAAATTTCAATATTTTATTTTAGTTTTTTGTCGATCTTGGTTCAAATATAAAGATTGGACCCTTACCTTCTATTCCTTTAAAGAATGAATTGGCAAGATCTGCAAAATCTGTAAAAACCATAGGTTGGTTTTTTTCTTCTGTTTTCTTTAAGTCTGGAGACTTCATTTGTGATTTTGAATCTTGTTTAGAATTATCTTTGCCTTCCTCATCATCAGAAATCCAAGGTTCATTATGATCAGGCAATTCTTGTCATGGTCTCCCTTCTGATTTGGAAACAATTAAATCCTTATTATTATCATCAATAGAAAAGTCAAAATTTTGATTCTTTCCATCATCTTTTTTAGGGTCATAAGTTTTTTTATGAAAACTTTCTTCGCTTTTTGTTTTAATTTTCATATTTTCAGCATTTGTAAAACTTAATTCACCTGGTTCATCATCTTCATCTCAAGGTTCGTTATAGTCTGGTTCATTATTTTGCATTGAAATAACACCTAAATCTGTATAACCATCATCAAGAAAATCAAATCCGTGTTTACCATCATCCTTAGTTCTGTCGTATTCTTTATATAAATTCTTGTAATAAAAATTATCAATTACATTCTTAATTTCTTCATTA
>NZ_JBSQBC010000028.1:0-1175 GCF_053851675.1 Mycoplasma sp. 1781 | reverse complement strand
AAATTGAAATTGATTTTGGTGATCCAACTAATGAAGAAATTAAGAATGTAATTGATAATTTTTATTACAAGAATTTATATAAACATTATGATAGATCAAAAGAAGGCAAGCAAGGTTTTGATTTTTTATTAAACAATGATAAAGGAATAGTTTTGTTTCCAAATGAACCAGAACACAATGTTCCTTGAGATGAAGATGATGAACCTTTTATAATAACAAGTGATCAAAAAATAAATGCATTATTCGAAGTTTTTAGTGGTAAAAAATTGCCATTTACTCAGGAAGAAAAAGATACTTTATTAAGAGATTTAAAGAAGGATACAAAAAATCATAAAGAATTAGAAGATGAAATAAGTACTAAATTTAGTGGTTTTGTTGAATCTGAAATTAAGAAGGTTAAAAATTTTTTTGAAGATGTTTTGGAAATTCAAATAGAAGAAATTGAAGATCAAATTTATGATTATTTCAATATGATAAATCGTCCAATTGACGACACAACAACTCTTTGAGATGTTGAGCAACGAGCTAATTTAGTTAAAGAGTATATCAAACAAGTTCAAACTTTAGAAAAAACATATTCACAATATAAAGATTTTGGAAATACATTTATTACCTCTTATGGAAAAGTAATAAAGGAATCTGATTTATCTAATATTGGTATTACTTATCCTAAGGAAGAACTTATTAAATATCGTGAACAAGCCTTTAGAGAATTGCGAGAAAAAATTCAATTTAAGGTATATATATCAAATCCATATGAACCGTTTTATACTAGCCCATATGATGCCGTTGAAAAAATGCATAATTTTACCAATAAGATAATTGATGAACAGCAAAAAAGGCTAAAAAAGCTAAAAGAAGATTCAAAAACTATTGATTTCAACTAAAAATCCATCCTAAAAAAGTAAATATTTAAAATAAAAAAATTTAATAAAGGTGTTAAACTCACCTTTTTTATTTTTTAAAATCGCAACTATAAACCTTTTTAATGAAGGTTATTTATTTGCTAAAAATAAATATATGTATGAATTTATAGACATAATTGTTAATTTATTAGTTAAAATATTTCATATATTCAATGGTTATTAAAGAATTTTTAACCTTTTTATCAATATATATATATATATATAATTATCATATAAGATCCACCCGTAAATAAACTTATGGTTTAAAAT
>NZ_JBSQBC010000027.1:0-1263 GCF_053851675.1 Mycoplasma sp. 1781 | reverse complement strand
ATAATTTTTATTACAAGAATTTATATAAACATTATGATAGATCAAAAGAAGGCAAACAAGGGTTTGATTTTCCTCTCGATGAAGGTGGAACCTTTGATTTTGATGTGTATCCGTTAGATCTGCCAGAGGAAAATATTCCATGAGAATTTTATGAACCGGACCATAATCAACCATGGGATGAAGATGATGAACCATCTAAGCCAAAAGTTTTACAAACAACACAAGATGCAAGTAAATTGGCCGATTTTTTTGCAAATCTACTTAGCGGTAGTTTAGGAAGCTATGGTATCCAAAGTGATAAAGATGGCCTTACATTTCAAATAAATTAAATTTTATAATAATTAATTTTTTATTCTAAACCAGATATAAGTCTGGTTTTTTATTATCAATAGGGTTAAAAATTAATATTAAAATGCGAATAAAACTTATTAAGCATGGCTAAAAAATGCCGTTTTTAAGCTAAAATACCTTGTTGAAGTTAAGAACAAAAAATGCGATGCATATTCAAAAGCCTAGATATTTTGTGAATAAAAATTGAAAATTATATACAAAAACCCCCATTGTTCAAATAGAACAAGAGGAGAATAATAAAAAAAGAAAATTACTTTTCAGAGCTTTAACCAACATTAATAGTACTAATTTGCAGCCCTTACTTATAAAACAAACCAAACCACTAAAAATCTAACATCTATAAATTCTAAAACTAGTGAACAAAAATGATTTACAATCAGTTTATGAAACTATTAAAAATATTCTGCCAAAGGATGCTCTAAATGATATTAGACATAAAAATAAACATATTAAAAATTGATTGGTTGGAAATTCATTACCAAAAAATATAATCTTAGATACTCCACAAAAAAGGTGTCGGATGAGAAAATGAACTAGATAATTTTATTTTTTAGTAAGTAAGGATACTTTGTAAGGAAAAACTATAAAAAATGCTTATAAACTGAATAAATTATGATTAAAAAATTCAGTAAGCGTTGAAAAAAGTAAATTTATATAAAAATTTGTGTCTAAATATAGGATACGATTTTTAGTTTCTTATTTATAAAGAATGTTAGAACTGTTTGCAAATATATGATAAGCAGCTTATTATAATCGTGAGCTCGTTCCAGTTTAGTATGATCAAAAAAAATAAGGAATTTACTGATAGAATAGCAATGGAATGTAGTATTAACTTATTGAATAACTATGAGGCGTTACCTTCCTCAAATAGCCAAATTGATTTTCCTTGATTGGCAAATAATACTAATCCAA
>NZ_JBSQBC010000026.1:0-1554 GCF_053851675.1 Mycoplasma sp. 1781 | reverse complement strand
AATTTGTTTTTGTTAATTATTGAAATAAGACGAGCTTTTTTCTCATCAAGACTAAATGAATCAAAAGTACTTAAGCTAGATTCAATTTCTGCTTTACTTAAATAAGGAATTATGTCATTAGAATTTAGTATTTGGTTTTTAACATCAACAATGTTGTATTCAGTTGCTTTTTTTACCAAATCCACTCATTTTTGTGTATTTTGGGCTAATTCGCAGTACACAAATGAACCACCACCAGTTCAATCTGCCAATATTGATTCACCAGTTTGTTCACCATTGATTACTTTATTTAATCTAGAAACAGTAATGTTTTCTATATAATCCATTTGTTCAATACCAATATATTGACGTCGCATTTTATGTGCTACAGCAGCTGTTGTTCCTGAACCAAGAAAGAAATCAAGAACAATATCATCAACTTCTGTTGAATGTAAAATAAGATAATAAATAAAGGACTCTGGTTTAGGGTATTTAAATTCATCGACAAAACCTAATTCTTTCGCATCCTTCGTAGCTACTTGGTTCATATATTCATTAGAGGCAAACCAAAGTGAATTAAATGTATTACCTTTAGTTTTTAAATCAGATAACCATGTTTTATATATAAAACCTCTTTGATTTTTATTGTATTCTTTTTTAAAACAAATTTTTCCTGAAGCAATATGTTTTTCAATTGTATTCTTCGAAAATATTCAATATCTACCATCGGGTGGATAATCTTCTTTACCAGTATATGGATTTCTAATACCAAAGTAATTATTTTCTTTGTTACCTGATTTGGCACTTGGGTTATCACTTATTCAAGGACCTTTAGGATCATTGTCTGTATTCTTATATTTTGATAATTTTTTCTCACCACCAATAAGATTAATATTTTCTTTATTCTTTGCATAGGATAAACAATTGTCGTGTTGAATATTTATACCAGTTTTAGCATCGTTGGTAGTACTTTTAGTCTTGCGAATAAAATCGGCTATAAAATTATCTCTTCCAAATACTCCATCACTTAAAACTTTTAAATATGATCTTTCATGTTCATCGCATGATATAAAAATCACACCATCATCCCTTAATAATTTTTTGGCCAACTCTAGTCTATTCTTCATAAACACAAGTCAGGTTGAATGGTTGAATTTATCATTGTATTGAAAGGAATCATCGTTTCTGTTATAAGGTGGATCGATATAGATACATTTAACTTTTCCCTCATATCTCTTTAATATAGAGCTTAATGCTATAAGATTATTCCCTTTAATAATAAGGTTATCTTTTTCATTAAATGATATGTTTTGTTCTACACCTTGTGAACTATAGCGTTTTGCATTAATTAAGACTTTAGGATCAAGAAGTCTGTTAATATCGTCAAGACCAAGAGTTTCATTAAGCATAACTTCGCTGCGTTTTTGGTCATCTTTGTCTTGATTGCCAACTAAAACACAAT
The DNA here is from genome assembly GCF_053851675.1 of Mycoplasma sp. 1781. Lineage (NCBI taxonomy): Bacteria > Bacillati > Mycoplasmatota > Mollicutes > Mycoplasmatales > Mycoplasmataceae > Mycoplasma > Mycoplasma sp. 1781. Next base: position 113 of record NZ_JBSQBC010000026.1, on the reverse strand, counting down.
CTTTGTAAGGGAATGAAAGTACAACATCGTTGCTTTCGTCAAGAAAGTGCCCATTGTTATCAACTAGGCCAATGCGATTTTTAAAAGAAGTAAAACTATCAGGCATAAAGTCT
>NZ_JBSQBC010000025.1:0-3343 GCF_053851675.1 Mycoplasma sp. 1781 | reverse complement strand
GTTTAATAAACATTTTTAAACTATAAAAATGCTGCGATTTGATTAAGAATTAACAGCAATTTATAGAACTTAAAATTATGATACTTTATGGTTTTAAATTATTCGTAATTTATTAATTATCTAATGAAAAAATTACACCAGTTAAACCAATGTAATTTTTTGACCATACTATCAAACATTATTGTTTTGTCTTCTTAATTCATCATTTACTATTTTTTCGATAACTTTTAATTTTTGCTTCATTTTTGTTTCATTAAATATATTAGACCCATAAGATTTTCCTGCATCGGCTTCTAGTTTTTTTCTTAAAGATTCATCTTTTATTAATCTATTTTTTTCTTGTAACACTTTTAATTTTTCTTTCGCTAATTTAGTGCGATTTTTGGCTGATAAATATATATATATCGCAAAAACAAAAATACCAAAGAAAGCTATAAGCAATAGAAATAATATTGATAAAAAAGGTGTGGTGAATACAAATATTTTTGAGAGAATATATTTGTTTTTTATCTTTATCGAATCAATTTTCTTTAATTCTAATGTTAATAAAATAGCCAAGATAAATGATCCAATATTAAACAAAATTGCAAATAGTAATATTGTTATTCCTGCTCCGTCTGGATATACTTTTGGTATCAATATTGATAAAAAAGAAAAATCTACATCTTTTACCACATAATAATATCCAGTCGAAACCAAGTACAATATATATGCTAATATGGCAAAGGGTAATGATAAACCAAAATAAAGTTTTATTTTATTATTCATATTTCTCCTATTAATTATGTTTATTTTTCAATGTATTTTTCTATATTTTGTAATGTTCTTTTATAAATATCATCATTCATATTAATCCTTTGTTATTTCTTTAAATTTTTTAACTAATTCGTCATTTCTTTTCTTGATATCATTTATTGTTCAATAATCATTTTCAAGTTGTGAGATTTGTATTGCAGATCTAAATTTTGTCGCCTTTTTATATATCTCTTTTTTAGACTTAAATCAATCATCAGAAGCTCTAATATTACGCCTTTTGTCTAAAGGAATTATGTTTCCAATTTGTTCATATAATTCTTTATTTTCTTTATCGAATTGTGCATGAGATTTAGGTAAAATATGTTCTATTTCTCATTTGGCTGGCAATATATCCATCTCTTCTTGATCGTTTTGTGAATATTCAAACATTTTTATAATCATGCTTATGATTTTTACATTTGGACTTTTGATTTTTTCCATCACATCATCTGAATCTTTTTTTTCTAATTTAGAAAAATCAAACTCATGGCCTTTTATTATGCTTTTATTTAGTAACAAAATGCCGTGTTTAATATCGTTTATTGAAGGAATTACTAAATATCTTGTGACAATTCTATTTCTTAATTTTATTAATAACTCAAGATATTCACTTGTATCATCATTATCAATTTTGTCTTTATTTTTTAAATAATATATTAAAGCTGGGTATTTACCAAAATCATTAGAGAAAGAAAAAATAATATCTAGTTGTTGTTTAATCTTCGAGTTTAAGTCTTTTTCTTCATTTAAGTTATTCACCATTTTTAGAAATGAAATAATATTTTTAATAGTTTCTATCATTTTGTTAAAAATATCATCAATGTTATTTTGTTCTAGATATTTTAATATGTATTTTCTTATTCCTGGTGTGGTACTGTTGATATCTCCTTCTTCTGCCCTTAAATAGAACATATAGTATGAAAAAATATCATTTAATGTCTTATTCATTGAAACACAATCATATTCTAATTCTTTTCATTGTTCTATGAATTTATCTTTTTCATTTTTGTCTTTTAATAGGTTATATATCTTCGCTTTAAAAATATCGGCATCAGAAAGAGGGACCCCTCTATTATTAAGAGTTTCAAAAACCGTCATAGCAGATTGTTGAGATTGCGAAGATACAGTTAAGATAAGGGTTTTTTCTAATATGGTATTAAAAAAGTTAAATATCCCCTCAATTTCATTTTTTGCTTTTTCTTCAATCAACTCTATTAATTTTGCATAGTTTTTCGAATAATTACTTTTACTTTTTTTGTTATATTCACCACTTTTGATGATATTCTCAAAATCTTCTAAATTACTTTGCATTACTGAAACATTTTGAATGGACATTGAATTTCTATCAATTATTTTTTTATAATCATTTGAAATATGTCAAATACATTCTTCAATTTCTTTTGCTAAATTTTTAGTATTTTCACTATTAGTGTTCTCACATTTTTTAAGAATTGCTCTTAAAAGTAGAAAAATGGTCGTTATACGTTGTTGTCCGTCGATAATTTCTCATTTTCCATTTTCGTTTTCAAAGAAAACAATTGAACCTAAAAAATACTGTTCTTTTGAATTTGGCTCTTTAAGTATAATTTTGTAAAATTCTCATAAATCACTGAATAATTTTTCGGTTTGTTCTTCTCCTCATGAATATGGTCTTTGATATTCAGGTATTAAAAAATTATGTTCTTTAGAAGCATTTTGAAATAAATTTCTAATTGTTATACTATCTATATTTATTTTGTTTTGTGTCATATATTTGCCTTCTCCATGAAAATACGCAAAAATACACCTAATAGTTAGGTGTTAATTTAATGTTAAATTATTTATTAAGAGTCTGCTCTCTCTCTCTCTCTCTCTCTCTCTCTCTCAATCTTATTAAAAGAGGATTAGGGAAAGAAAATGCATTTAAAGTTTTCTTTGCATTATTCATGGTATTATAATTATAATAAATTTCTTTAGATATTGACATATCGAAAACGTGTTTTGATCATGTAAATTCTCAATTATTTTGCAACATTCTATAGTTTAAAATCACTATAGGAGGTAACGGGAAATATAAAAAAATAGAAATCCGGAATTTAACAGATTTTGAGAAAAAAAGAAAAGGTATTTGTATCGATATAACTAATGAAAAAAATAAAAATAAACTAAATTGTCATAAAACACGAAGTTAGCCGTTTTACAGTTTCTAAAATTAAAAATCTATAAATTTTGACGGGACATTTAATGTCTAAAACAAAAATAAAGGAAATAAAAATAGACAAAAGTTTAGCGATGATCTTGAAGATTATGAAATTGAAAAAAATCAGAGATTTTAGTTCTTTTATTTTTGATCAACCTAGAGATAGAACCAGAAATGTTACTATGGCATTTTATTATAGAACAAAGAGTTCAATAATGTCTTTAAAAACTCTTTACAGACGTACTTTAAAAAAAGGGGGGTATGCAACAGAGCGCTCGCACAAAGGGGCTAGAAAAGAAGCTAAAAGAAATGTTAAAAAATATTTTAAATAACACAATTCCAGAAACAATATTTTATTATGCAATAAAT
>NZ_JBSQBC010000024.1:0-3516 GCF_053851675.1 Mycoplasma sp. 1781 | reverse complement strand
GTATATAAGAACGATTAAATTTCTTAACATTAATTCCATCAACAAAAATCATCCCTCTACCAACGACTTCTTTAGTTGCTGATTGAAATGAATTATCGAATATTGCAAACCTTGAACAATCAATATTTAATATATTTTTTAAAGATTGGAGAATATCATTGCTTTTTGTTTTATCTTTTATTTTTTTTATTTTATTGCTTAAATCATTCTTAGCATTAGCATTAGCTAAATCAAGTAATTTAGAATTTATACTATAATTCTTTTTAATAATCGAATTTCTAATTTCTTTATTAAAAGGCTGATTTTTATATTTATCATCAATAATTATTTGATCAGGAATAAGGTTGTTTTTATAAAAATTTTCTATAAATTCAAATACCAATTCTTCTTCATTTTTTTCAAAACAAAATTGAAAGTCTTGGCGATTATTTAACAATGAATAACGATATTGTAAAATAGAAGCAAACAAAATATTATCATATAAATATACGCCCCATACATCAATAGATTTTTTTGTCTTTAATCTAATGTTTTGGATATTATTCTTTTCGTTTATAAAATCAAGAATTTTTTTAAGTTCTTCCGCCCTTCTAAAATCAAGTTGTAAGGAGGCGCTTCTAATTTTACTAATTAATTCTTGTTTAAATTGTTTATTAAATTTTATTATTTCCTTTGCTTTTGCGAATCTTTTATCTACCTCTACCGGAGTCATTTTTTTAATAATTAATCCTTCTTGCGTTTTTAATAAATGGACTAAATATTTAATTAATAGGCGTGTTTTTTCACCATCTACAACCGGACCATAATAAATAATATCATCACGTTTTTTATATTCATTTTTAAGTTGTATATCAATACTATTAGCTTTTTTTATAATACAAATATAAGGATAATTATTATGAGAGGGGAGCATTACATTATATTTAGGTTTATATCTATTAATACTAGCTCGTTCAAACATCAAGGCTTCCGATTCCTTATCAAAAACGGTTGTATCAAAAGAAGCAATATGTTTTAACATTGCACTAGTTTTAAATGAATTATGAACATTTTTGTCAAAATATTGTGACATCCGTGATTTTAGGTTTTTGGCTTTGCCCACATAAATAACATTGCCATCTTTATCTTTTCAAAAATAAACACCAGGTTTTGTTGAAACGTCTTTAATTAATTCTTTATCAATCATTAGTTATTTCATATTTTCTTCAAGAGTATGAATAATAATATCTAATCTTCTAAATGGATCGATATCAAAATCATTAAGGGTTATTTCATAGGCAATATCTTCAAATACACCAAACTTAGGTTTTTCGATTGTTTTATCTAACTTCAAATTAATGTACTTAATTGGCTTTTTATCTAATAAGAAATCAATATTAAATTTATAAAGTGGTTTAATATCTTTAATAATTTCTACCCCTTCAATTTTATTTTCTATAGCATGATAATAAAAAATACTATTTAATGAATTTTTTCTACCAAACGAAATTAATAAAGCATATTTTTTATCATGAATTTTAATACCTAAAACTGCATAAGGGTCAACCAAATAATTCTTAAATTTTTGGTCATCCAATATCAATGCAACATACGGATGCGAAAGATGAATTATTTTTTCAAATTCTTCATCGGAAATTTCATATAAAATAGCATTATCAACCAACGGAAATAATTCTGTTTGTTGTTCTAACGTGATAAAAGCTTTTAAATTTTGCTCATTTTCATTAGGCGAAGTTGAAAATCCCATGTCATCGGTTGCTAGATAATATTTACCAAATTCTAATTTAGTATACACATATACGTTTTCGATAATTTCGTTTGTATCAGTGGCAATAACATTGGCCTGAAATCTTTGATATTGAGGAAACATTTCTCATCTATCAATCATAAATAATTCATCCTTTGTTATTTCAAAAAGAGTGCCTTTAACTTGATGGGCAATATCTTTTTTTAATAAAAAATATGCAGTTTCATCAACACACTTAGCATAGCCATTTAATAAAGCGGGTCTTCTTACGCAATCAGGCGACAATAAATTTTTATAAAATAATTCATCTTGAATAGTTCCATATGAAAATAAATAAATTTTGTTGTCTTTTTCCATTTTTACTCCTTAAACATAAACCAATTTTAGGTAGATATTATTAATTATATTTAATATTATTTTTTTAAGCCCATTTTAGCTTGTAATATTTAAAAATTTCCTAATTTTGAGCCTCTTTCTTTTTTTTTTTTTTTTTATCTAAAATATTAAATTAATATAAAAAACTATACAAAAAATATTTTATTGAGGTGTTTATGAAAAAAACAAATAGAAGAAAAAAAGTTGTAGCCGGAATAATAACTGGTGTTTCAATTGGGGCAACAATTGGAACGGGCTATGTTCTTTTAAATGAAACAATAAAATGAAATCACACAATGGCAAAATTGCAAGCATTAATAAAAAAGATGAATGAGTGGAAGAAACAAAATGAAATTGATAAAAAAACATATACTCACGATCTTTATGCAACCTTTGAAAAAGAACTAAATGAGCTAGAACAATTATTGAATATAAAAGACATCAAAAAAGTAGATGAAATATTAACTAAATTACAATCATCTAAAATTAATTTCAAGAATTATAAAAGTCAATATGATAATCTTGAATTACTTAATGGTGAAGCAATTTCTGAAAAATCGTCATTTAGTGATCTTCTTGCAAACTATGAATCTAAGTACAATAATAAACCTTTTGCTACCAAATATATAACTATTTACAATCAAGAAAAAACAAATTTGGAAAATCAATACAATAATGCAACCAATGAAGATGGACTTGCAAAAGTAAAAGCCAAAGCTATTGAATTAAAAAACAATATCCAAGTGTTGTTTAACCTGACAGATGAAATTTTAAATGCAAAAAACATTGATTCAAAATTTCCTTCTGATATCAAAAATAAAGGTATATTTGAAAAAGCAATCAAAGAAGCTGAAAAAATTCTTAATAATCCAAATGCAACCCTAGAGGAAAGACAAAAAGCACTAAATTCTTTACATGAAAAAATTTCAGAATTCCAAAAAACTCTATCATTAGAAAAACAAAACCTAATAAAGCAAATTAATGACTTAGTAAAAGATGCCGAAAATTATAAGAACACAACCCTCGATTATGACAAATATAAAAATTTAGCCAAAAAATTAGACGCTGAAATAACCAACATAAAAAATAAAATGGGCAAAGATAATGAAATTGCTACACTAAGAGATATTCTAGAAAAGGCTAAACCACTAAAAAGTGATGCACAGCAAATTAAAGAAGCTATTGACGGTTTAACCCAAGAATTACCTTCTTCACAAAAATTATTAAAAGAAATCGAATCAGCTAGTGATTTATTTAGTTCTCAAAAAATTGAAGACGAATTAAAAAATGCAATAAATGTAGGTAATGAAGCTCTAAAAAAACTTGACAAAAATAGTATTACAGAAGCTTTAGCTAATCTAAACAACAAATCAGAACAAGCAAGTGATTTAATT
>NZ_JBSQBC010000023.1:0-4434 GCF_053851675.1 Mycoplasma sp. 1781 | reverse complement strand
GTTAACTTCTTTTTTGCATAATTTAGCATTTTTTAATTTTTGTTTTAATCTTTTTTTGATTGATATTGAACATTTTGCCCTTAAGGATAATTGCTTATTTGTTAAAGCAGAATATGTAGTTATAACATCTAATAATTTTCGTTTTCTATTTAATTGAAAATAGTTTAATTCTATTTTGCGCATAATAAAACCACCTATAACATTTTACTATATATGTTAGGTGGCTCATTCTTGTTACAATTTAATGAATTCTTGTATATAAACGTTTAAATTCGATTAAAAATTAATCTAAAATGATTGATTTTATAGCATTTTGCAATGTTTTGCTTTCTTTGATTTTTTTAATATCGTCAACGTTGAACTTTTGCATAAGTATTTCTTTAATTAAAGATACATTATCAATATTGATAAATGTTTTATTATCAAAAATTGAACAAACTTCCAACTCTTCAAAGCTATTACAAATATCTCAAATATTGTTAGTTAATATAATAAAGTTAAATTTATTAGTAAAAGTAACCAACTCGCTAATATTGATATTATCAAAATTAGTGATAATTACAAGTTGCTTATCTAATTGATTTGTTAAATCAAAAAACTTAAATAAAATATCTTTATTAATCAATTTCTGATCATTTAGTTGGAATAAAAATTTAACTAACTTTGATTTATCTAAATTAAGATAAATAAAATCTTCAGCAACTAAATTTGTATAAAAATTTAATACTTCAGATAATAAATCACTTTTGATTAAATTTTCTTGATCAATTCTACTGTCTTTTATAAACATTTTATATAAACTATTTTTGCTGCTAAAGTTAAGGATATCAATAACTTTTGATAATGGATTAATAATAATACTTTCATTAACAAAATAGCCTTTATTATTAATTAAAAGACTTGGTTGATTATTTTGATTTTCATGATTAATTAACATAGCTAAAAAAGCTAAAGAGTTACTGCTTTCAATAACTCTAATTCCTTGATAGTCATAATCTAAAAGATGACTAAATTTTACTATTTCTAACATAATTTATACCTCTAAATATATTTTTTTATCTAAGTAATATTCATTTAGTGATTTTTCGCCATTAATGATTTCAATATTTTGATATTGACTTTCTGTTACTAATAGAATTCTCACATTTGATTTTTTTGGAACGATTTTTATTAGTTTATCCTTTTCATAAGGATATTGAGTGTGAGCTGATATACATTTAACATAGATTGAATATTGAATCATGCTATAACCTAATTTAATTAGTTCATTTCTAAATTTATTATAATAAGCGATATTATCATCGTCCATCGAAATATCATACATAACAATTATTCGCATAAATCTACTTTGAATTTCAATCAATGATTAACTCTTCTAATGAACAATTTTCTAATATTTTTTTAACTGAATAATCAATATAATCGCGAATTCTTATATGCTTATTGTTGACATTAATGTGCTCATCAAAAAATTCATATAGCATTTGCTTAAAAATTTTTCAATTCACTTCTTGATAATTAGCTTTCTTGATTAAATACTGATATACAACATAGTCAATAAACACTCTAGCTATTTCCATTAGATCGCATGCTAAACTATAAGGGTTATTAAAGCTTTTATGAAAAACGCCAATGCGATTATCAAAGCCACGCCCATTAATTGACCGACTATAAAATGATAGTAAAATCGTATACCCATAATTTAGCATCGCATTAATATCATCATCGAAGTTATTTCTTTCTCTTTTAAAATCAGCTCCAAAAATATTTTTATAATAAAGTTTAGCTGCATGAGCCTCGCGGTTAGATAAATCACCAATTTTGACATCTAAAATATAATTTTTAAATTTTTGATAATCTTCATCATTAACTAAATTAAAATTTACTAACAAATTAAGTTGATTAGAAATCTTTAATTTAATAATATTTTTTCAGGTTATGGCTTTGTAATTCTCATCTCAAGTTAATTGAGATAAAAATACTTTGTTATTATAATAATTATCAAACGGAATAATTTGCGCCTGAGGCAGATGTTTTTCGTTGCATATAATTATGTTAACTTTTTCTTTTATAAATTTATTAATTAGTGGTATTGATATTGTTGTTTTATTATTTTCGAAAATAATACTATCAATATCATTAGTTGGTATTGTAATTTTACCTTGTTCTTTTTTAATAATTAAATTTCCTAAAAAAAGTGATAAATATTCACTTTCCGTAACATCGATTATTTTCTTCATATTCTTCTTTCTGCTTATATACTAAGCAAAAAAATTACATTGCAATTTTAAATATTATTTAAAAAATTCATTAAATTGGGCTTCTAATAATTAATATAACTATTTAACTTGTTAATTCTTAATCAAATTGCAACATTTTTATAGTTTAAAAATGTTTCTTAAACTTAAGATATCAAATATGTTTTTTAAGACCTAAAAAATTTAAAACAGGAATCAGGAAAATTAACAAAGTGTCATACTTTGCTATTATTTTTTTGTAAATCTATATATTTCGAAAATAAAAATTAAATAATAATATATTTTTAAATTAACCTTACGGGTCTTATTTTAAAAATTAGAATCCATTTTTTAAGCTTTATTTATATTTGGATTGGTTGGCGAACCAATTTTTTCAAACCCACTTTGCGGACATTAAAATAAAATTAAAAATCTACTTAAAGTTTTCATATAGGTCATTACCCACTTTTTTAATTGGGTTTTTAAACATTGTTTTTAAGTGACTCGTTTCTTGTTTTAAATCCGATGTATTTAATTTAAATTTTTCTAAATTTCTAATCAAGTAATTAAACTTGTCCATAAATGTTGAAACGACTGACTTATGCGTTACGACTATCAAACTCAATTTATAAGCCAAATCGTCTTAAACGTCAACATTTTTACCTATTAAAAAAATCTCTTGTGAGTTAAAGTTAGATAAATCACTACTTGCTTTGTAACGATTTTCTGGAGTTTTAAAACAATATTCACCACTTGAGTTCATACAAAATAAAACTTTTATTTTCTTTGAAAAATAACTCTATTGCCGTTAGTAGCAACTGAGGCATAATATTCGTTTAGGTACTTAACTGCGCCTGAATGAGTTTTGTTTTTAAAATGATAATCAACATACCAACCAGGATCGCCTTCAGTTATTTTTCTAAAACAGTTTTTATCGCTATTTCTTTTTAATTTCGGAGATATAGAATTAAAGTAATCTATTAATTGGTCTTCAATCTTACTAATTTCTGTTCAATGTTTTATATTCTTTATATTAAAGAATATGAGATAATTTAATTGAGCAGTTTTAAAAGACTTTTCAACATTACTATTTATTGCATAATAAAATATTGTTTCTAAAACCGTGCTATTTAAAATATTTTTTGCGTTTCTTTTAGCTTCTTTTCTAGTTGCTTTGTGTAAGTGCTCTGTTGCATACCCCCTTTTTAAAGTGGGTCTGTAAGAGTTTTAAAAGACATTATTGACCTTTTGTTCTATAATAAACTGCCATAGTAACATTTCTAGTTCTATCTGTAGGTGATCAAAAACAAAGGAACTAAAATCTCTGATTTTTTCAATTTCAGAATCTACTAGATCAGCACCAAACTATTGTCTATATTTATTTCCTTTATTTTTGTGCGAGGCATTAAATGTCCCACTAAAATTTATAGATTTTTTAATTTTAAAAACTGTAAAACGGCTAAAATCGTGTTTATGGCGATTTGGTTTATTTTTAATTTTTTCATTAGTTATATCGATATAAATACCTTTTCTTTTTTTCTCAAAATCTGTCAAATTATGGATTTCTATTTTTTTATATTTCCAAAATTTCTGTTACAAACATAAATCAAATATCACCATGTGTATTTAATAACTATTCTTTTAATTTAATGTCACCATAATTTTAGGCCCGTATCTTGTAATATAAAAAATATTTTTATTACCATGTTTCTTTTTATAATCATCATAACTATTGTGAATTTTATGAGGTATTTCACTTAAAAAATGGTTACCTCCACTTCCTTTTATTTAATGCGGGATGCAAATTAAAAGCGATTGGCTTAATAATGTGTAATTTATCATTAGCCGCATAACATGTTCTAATGATATTCAATGTATTTAGACTAATTTCAAGCTCGTATAAAACTATATTAATCATATTTCTTTAACTTTACTGTATTTTATAAATTGATCTATGCATTTATATTATCAATAATATAAAAATCAATAAATGAAAAATAAAAACCGCCAGTGGCGGTAAATTCGGCATAAAGCCTTATTTTAGTACATACTATTCTTAAGCAAGATCAGATTGTGATCAAATTTCTGTACATAATCATTATAAAGGATTTTTTAATAAATGTTAAAAAAATATTTTAAAACCATTAATTAGCGTGAAAAATGAGCCACCGATATTTTGAATTTGTTTAATTATACA
>NZ_JBSQBC010000022.1:0-5643 GCF_053851675.1 Mycoplasma sp. 1781 | reverse complement strand
TAATAAATTGATTGGTTTAATAGTGATTCTATAGAAGTTATCTAAAATAAAAAAAGTCGATATTCAGTTTTCAGGGAACAAAAAGCCAGTCTTGGCTTTTTTTATTATACTTTTACCCTAAACTTGAAGTAATTTTGTAAATTATTTTATAAAACTCAAGCAAAAAACAAAAAAGAATTAAATTTGAAAAAATCAGCATTTTTTTACATTTTTAGTTCGAAAAGTATTTTTATTTAGTTATAAATAAACTAAATAAAATGAGGTAAAAATGATAATAAAAGATCAAAGAGTAAAGATTCCTAAAAAGGTTCAAATTATAAGAAAAGATGATAATAAATATGTATATTATCTTGAAGGAACAGAATATAAAAAAGATAAAAAATATAATATCGATAAGAGAGTTAATATTGGGAAAATAGATCCAAAAAAATGACAACTTATTAATACCAAATGATGAGTATTTTTTAATTTTTTGGACACAAAAATAACAATCATAGAAGATGATAAAAAAATATCCTCTGTCGTTTCTATCGGGCAATATTTGGTAATAACTAGAATTTTTAAAGATTTATATATAGATGAACAATTAAAAAATATTTTTAACACAAAAAGCGAATTAATAAAGGCATTGACATTTTATTATATTGATGAAGAATCTATGGCTTCGCAATTATTTGAAAAGTGGCATATAAAATTTTCTCTGGTTTGTTTTCAATTCCTTCAAAACTTAACGATATCAATGCTTTTGCATAAAGATATAACAACAAAAAAATATACTTGAATTTATTATAGATGATTAAAACAATTAAGAACATATTTAGAATATTCGAATGGCGTATATTTATCTGTTGATTCAATGAACTTTAAAATAAGTTAAAAAAACATGAAACATGCTGAATATGGAAAGCCAAAGGTTGATGAAAGACTGCCATAAATAAACTTATCGTATTGTTTAGATCCAAAGACTGGTTACCAATTTTTTATGATTTATATCCCAAATCAGTTACTGATGTAGGTTACTACAAAAAAATGATTGATAAAGTTTTAAATTTGCGTTATAAATCAGCAACTTTAGTATTGGATCGCGCTTATTTTTCAAAGGACAATATTGAAAATATTACTTCTGAAAACATTGACTTTATAATTATGGCAGAAACTTATAACAAAAGATTAAGTAGTTTATTAAATAAAAACAAAGATAAAATATATAAAAATGCTGAAAATTTAATTTTGAACATAAAGTTTTTACTTGAAAAACATACGAGCAAGCTTTTACAAATTCAACAAGCAAGTATTTCATTTATATGTTTTATAATGAACAAAAAAAGCATCATTAGAAGTTGAAAAATATAATACGGTTTTAAATATATTATCAAAACAACTTGAAAATATAGAATACTTAAATGAAGATATTTATAAACATATGGAAATTATTTTGATTTTAAAGTGGATGAAGAAAGAAAAATAATTTCTTATGAAATAAATAAGAAAAATTATCAAGACGTGCTTGATAATTCTGGTTATTTTTGTCTAATAAATTTAGATTTGTGTGATTGCTATTCTCAAATCTCTTACTCAAAAAGTAAGCAGGAGATAAATTTGCACAAAATTTACTATATTACTAGTTTAAACACAATTTTATTTATGTGCTTTTGATATTTCTTACTTGTATTTGATATCCTCTCATTTTTCTAAATTAAAGTCCTGAAGAAAATTAATTAATAAATCTCCGGCAGCAATTAAGTCTGAAATTGCACAAACACCTATAGGGCTATGTAAATATCTTTGTGGTAAAGAAATGGTTAGAGTCGCTGCCCCACCATGAGCAAATTGAAGTTCATGAGCATCTGTTCCTCCTCCCATTGCAACAAATTTATATGTAGGTATGTTATATTTTTTTGATATGTTTTGAAATTCTTTAACTAATTTTGGGTCCATCATTGTACCACGATCCTTTATTCTTAGAGCAGCACCCTTGTATAATAAAGTATTTCCTGGGATTGTGTTAGGAGTGTCATGTGATGCGCATGTATCAAGAGCAATTGCTATGTTTGGCTTAATTAATGAAACACTAGTTCTAGCCCCTCTTGTTCCTACCTCTTCTTGCACTGTGCCAACTAAGTAGAGATCAACATCAAGATCTTTATCGTTGATGGCATTAGCAACGTATTCTAGAACAGTTATACCAGCTCTATTATCCATTGCTTTTCCGCCCAATAAATTAGGATCATTAAATAGTATAGTTTCACCTGACATGTATACTAAGTCACCTACGCCAACTCCTTGTTCTTTGGCATCTTCATCTGATTTAAAACCAAAATCAGCATAAATTTCATTATTAGAAATTGCTTTTGAAATTTCATTTTCTTGCATAATGTGTATGCTTGTGTGGCCAAAAACGCCATTAATGGTTTTGCCTTCCTCTGTTACTAATTTTGCCTTTGTTCCAATTACTGTTGATGGTCAAATACCTCCAACAGGAGATAAATAAAGTTGTCCCTTTTTATCTATGTTTCTAACTAGAAACCCTACTTCATCCATATGCGCAGCAATCATAACTTTTGGCGCATTAGGATTTTTTGATTTCTTTCTAAATATAACTGATCCAAGGTTATCTCTACTAATCTCAAATTTTTTATTTCCTAGTGATTTTTTCAACTCATTAACCACAGGCTCTTCATAACGCGACATAGCCTCAATTTCCATGTATTTAATTAATCTTTGTTTGAATAACTCATTTTTATCCATAAATTTATAAACCTCTTTAAATATAAAAATAATATATAAATTTTATCAAAATAACTAAGTTTTAATAATCGATATGTGACCCTTCAATTTTGTATAGTTTATCTTTATGTTTTGATAAAAAAACACTAGCAAGCGTTGCTAGTGTTAAATTATTGTTTTTTAAATTCAATATAGCTTTGTTGTTTTGAATGGTTTGTAAAAGTAATTTTGAAACGATTGTCCTTTTCATTGTTGTTAAATTTATAAGCCACATAAACGACTAGTTTATCTTTGTTATTTCTTTTCTCAATTTTGCCTAAAAACTCAACGGTGCTATTACCGCTTTTACTTCTTCAATCAATTATTCCGCCCTTTTTTAGAAAAATATTTCTAATTTTGATATTAAATATCGTTGCATATAGGGCTTGATTCACTTTTTCTTTGGTTAAACCATTTATATTATTATTTTTGAGTGCATTAATAATTTCTTGTTCAGTATACATTTTTTTATAATTTGTAGTTTCATCTATTTGCAAAAGAAAAACTGGTTTAGTTGCTTCAACTTTAAGCTGATATGCTTCATTTATCTGGTTTACAAAATTTTGCATTTTTTCCACATAACCATTAGTTTTAGTGTAAAAATTATGGTCTGGTTTTTTAAATCATTCACCAAATTCATTATTTTTTCTTAAAATTTTAAAAGCATCTTCACGATAATTGACTAGTCCATTTTGATTAAAATTAATTCCTTTTAGGTCTGTAGGTTTTAATATTTTATTTTCACTAACATTAAAACTATTTCCAAAATCTTTAAAAGGTTTATACATGTTTGCTAGCATTATTTCAGTTTCGACATATTTTTTTACTGTACTAATATGTTTCAACACTTGACCAACGGTTGTGCTATCATTTATTAAATTTTTAAAATGATTTTGAATGTTAGTAGTTGTTTCAGATACATTTTTTCCAAAAATTTTATCATCATATACAGAATTTATTTTTTGTGTTTCAGTACTAATTAAATTTCTAAATTTTTCTTTAATTTCATCAACCAATTTTTTTTTTGTTAGGTGATTTTAGTTTAGATAACGGAACCAAATTATCATTCATATCATAAATTATATTTGATTCGCCCCTTAGAGATTCAAAAAGTTTAGTTGCTAATGCAGCAGGACTACTCAATCCTTCTTCATCATCAGAAATTCAAGGTTCATTATGCTCTGGTTCGTTTGGAGAGACTTCATCAGCGCCTTCATCTCACTCTTAAGGACTATTATGATTTGGTTCATGGTTTTCTCATGGTTCGCTTGATTCAGGTTCATTTGATGGGAATATATCTAACTCATTTTCGATATAGTCATCTTCTAGTGGAAAATCAAAAGCATGTTGTTTTCCGTCATCTTTGGATTTATCATAGTATTTATATCATTGTTTGTAGTATAAATTATCAATTGTTTTTTTGATTAATTCATTAGTCGGATCACTAAAATCAATTTCAAATTTCGGTCCTTTAAAACCATTCAAAATATTTGAGCTAGTGTCTTGATCCTTTGGAAGATCAGGGATCAGATCTTTTGGTAATAAATTTCCAATCAATAAATTTTTAATATGTTTATTTTTATGTCTAATATCATTTAGAGTATCCTTTGGTAGAATACTTTTAATAGTTTCATAAACTGATTGTAAATCATTTTTTTGTTCTTTAACTTTAGGTTTTTTCTTAGGAGTATCAGATATTTTATCAGGGCTAGGTTTTGGGTTTGGTATATTATGTGTTTTTGTATTTACACATGAAAATGCAACCGCTGCGGTTGCTATTGTTGGTAAAAGACCTAAGAAAAATCAACTTATTTTTCGCATATTTTCTCCTTAGTATTAGGTTTTATTAATAAAAATATTATATTACATTATCACTATTTTCCTAGGTAAATAGGGTTAATAGTAACTAAAAAAGCAATTAGCAATAATATAAAGCTTTTTTGCTTACATTAAATTGATAACAATGCATGGTTGTTGCAAAAAGCATAAACTTAATTAGCATAGGTTTTTTAGTTTAAATTATTTAATTTTTAAATTACTTCCAAAAATAAAAGATGGATAATTGATTATGCTTTCTCATGCGTTTTTTGTATTTGTGCTCAGTTTAAATTTCTTGAAAAATAATTAAATATATTTTTGTTTATTTAGCAATCCTAGTTTGCTTAATTGTCTCAAAATATCTCTTTGAGCTAAAATAATGTACAAAACTATACTAATTTTTGTTTTGTTATTCTAGCAAATTAATTATTAACTAAACTTATTCAAATCTTGCTAAATTAGATGAACCAATGAAAGAAATAAGAAATCATTTATAGACTAAAAATTAATAATTTAGCAAGTTTTAGAAATTCATATAGGAAAAAAGAAAAAATAAGAATCTAAAGGCAATGTTAAACCTTGCTATAGTGAATTAAATAAATATTTCCTGTGGATGGTCTTTAAGTAAATCGTGGAGACCGATAAACATGATAGAAATTAATCAATTAAGAAAATAATTATTTTAAAAACCTTAATGACGAAGAAAGAATTAAATTATAAAAAAATATTATGTTATCAATTGTACCTTAATATATGGTTTTTAAATATCTATCTTTATTTTTTTCTTTTTAATTTTAATTGAAATTGAAGTAATAGGTTTAGATATAGTTTATTCTCAAACCAGTTTAAATTATCTTTTTTAACCAAAAACAAAAAAAAAAAAAAAAATAAATTATAATTATGACTTGCGCCAATTCTTCTAGACATAATTAAAAAATGTTTGGGAATAGCCTGAATTCATAAAATTTTAAGGAGAAAAATGAAAAAAAGCAAATTACTTTTTTTAGGATTTTTACCTGTTTTGGCAACACCAGTTATAGCTCTATCATGTGCAAATCC
>NZ_JBSQBC010000021.1:0-7184 GCF_053851675.1 Mycoplasma sp. 1781 | reverse complement strand
TAATAAATTGATTGGTTTAATAGTGATTCTATAGAAGTTATCTAAAATAAAAAAAAGTCGATATTCAGTTTTCAGGGAACAAAAAAAGCTTGCCATAAATATAGGCAATTTTTTTTATATTTTTAGTTGTTTAATTTTTCCCCAAAAAGTGGGAATTTTTTTTAATTTAATGATGACTTTATTCTTTTTTTTAACTTAAATTTTAGTGGTTTTTATAACTAAAACAAGTTTAAATTGATTTTTTTTATGTTTGATTTAATAAAATATTCATCGATATTTAATAAATCTAGCAACTCTTTTGAGCTCCCAATCATGTGGAGAAACTATAACAAAATAATTAAAATTATCAAGACCTGCTTGATAATTTTTCTTATTTATTTCATAAGAAATTATTTTGATTTTAAAGTAGATGAAAAAATAAAACAATTTCTTATGAAATTCCTAAAGTAGAACTATTTTTTTCTAATTTTTTAATAAAAAAATGTTAATTCTTAGTCAAATTGCAACATTTTTATAGTTTAAAAATATTTATCAAACTTGTGATATTAAATTTATTTTTAAGACCTAAAAATTTAAATTAAATAAAAAATTATTTCTTTATTTTAAAATCAATATCAAAATCATTTTTTATTTTTATAAATTCAACACCAAAGGTGCCAAATATTTTTAGGCTAGCTTTAAAATCATCTGCTTCCGGTTTATATTCACTAGCATAATAAACTTTCGATATTTTTGATTGGACAATTAATTTTGCACAGTTATAGCATGGCGAATGTGTAACATAAATTGCTGAACCTGGTTCAATTTTAGAATTAGTTAGATTAGCATTAATTATAGCATTTGCTTCAGCATGAACAACATATGTATATTTTGAATGTAGCACATCATCAGAACAACTTGGTCGATTCCATGGAAAGGCTAGGTCATTATCAACCTCGGTGTTATTAAAACTAGTTGGCATTCCATTGTAACCTAATGAAATGACATAATTATTTGGGCTTACAATACAGGCCCCTACTTTTGTTGTTGGGTCCTTAGATCTAAATGCACTTAATTTGGCTAAGGACATAAAATATATGTCTCATTTAATATTGTCTTTATGTTCGTTAAAAATAATATTTTTTGTCTTTGAATTCATAATAGTAAAATTTTATCACAATTTTAAAAAATCAGACTCCGCAGACCCTGATCTAAATTATTTAGTGAAATAAGCAAAAAAGCTCGGATAAGACATTAACTATGTTAATCCAATTCATTATGCTAAATAATTAGCCATAACAAGTTGAATTAAAAAAATTATATCAAAAATATCTAATATTGCTTTATTTTTTTATTTTATTTTTTATATTAATAAAACTACTAAAACTAAGTCGATTTTTATAAATAAATTTAAAAAGTATTATATTTTTTTGCAAAAAAATTTTAAATGTTGTTAAAATAATAAATGTTAGGAAAAAATGATGGACATAAAAAAAATAAATGAAAATTATCAAATTTCTAGTATGTTCACAGCTATAATAGCTGCATTTTTTGCTATTGAAATTATTAATTTCAACAAGGGTATTATTAAGATGAATTCTATGAATTCGTGAAATAAAAATATTATTCTTGGAGGAATTTGTAATGCAACTTATACATTTAAATATCATAATTAATAAGATTAAAATTAAAAAGAATAATATAGATTTTTCATATTTCAACATTATTTACCGTCCTAAGATTATGGATTTTAGAGGTACATAATTACTCAATAAACATAAGAATTTTCTTAATAAAAAAGTATCTTTTAGCATTTTCTTAATAAAACCCAGATTTAAATAATTTCAATAAAAAAGTAATAAAAATCAATCAAAAATGTATTAAAAAAGTCACATTGAAAGACAAGAGAAAATGCGCCTCTTTAAGAGCAAAACCTAACAAAAGATTAAAAATAATTTATAATTATTTTGTAATTTTATATAAGTCATTTTATATAACTAGATAATAATTTTTTAAATACAATAACACCTTAATGACTTTTATGGAATTATAAAAAATGGAGATTAAAATGAAAAAAGCAAACAAAATATTATTAGCTTCTTTACCTTTACTTAGTGCTTCAGTGCCCCTGCTTTTAGCAAGCTGCAGCAACAACTTACAAAGCGGTAAAGTTCATAAATACGTGTTTGAATATAACTCACCTTATACAGGGCAAGCATTTGTATATGATGCTTCAAGATCGTATGGTGGATATGTAAGTGTCGCAACGACACAACAAACTTCAGCTGGTTTGGTTCGCATTGAAAATATCGGAGAACCAGTTTTAACTAACAAAGTCAAAAAGGATCAAAGTGGTAAAATAATTGGAACTGCTCAATATATCACAACTCCAACTTGAACAAAAAAGGCATTAGCAATGGCTTCTGCAGTTGTTATAACAGACAAAAATGGTTCTATAACAACATTTGATTCCGATGATGCCGATATCATGACAGAGCCTAATGGCGAAAAAGACGGAGTTAAATATTACACTTCTGCTTCAGTAGAATTAAAATCGAATAATCAAAAATCTATCAACAGTTTTAACTTTGATAATAAATTAAAATCAGCTACTAAAGTTCAATTTATTATTCGAAAAGGTGTTTTTTGAGTTGACGAAACGGGTAAAAAGACGAAATATGAAGTTAATGCAAAAGATTTTTATTACTCGTGATTAAGAACACTTTCTGTCAGTCAATCATTCAGAGATAAAAATGGTGGTTCTGAGGAACTTGATAAAGAAGCTGCCAAAGTTTTATCAGATGCTTCTTCATCAGCCTTTACTGATAAAGAGGAGTATTCAAATGATTATTTATTCAGTCTTTTCGGTATTGATCATAAGAAGTTTTCTGTAGAAAAAGAATTTATACAAAAAGTAGGATTAGATGATGCTGTAACATTTGAAAAAATTTCTAATCATGATGATCCAGAATTTACAGAGTTCTTTAATAAGTTAATATTGAGAGATTATACCTTTCAGCCAGCTCCTTCGCAATATATTGATGAAAAGAATCAAACAGAGCAATTGCCAGTATATAACTATAACGGTTTGCAAAATGGTGAAACCAAAAAATTTGAAGATAAGATTAAAAAATTAGATAAAAATTCTATAGTATATAAGGTTGGAGCCTATTGATATGGAGTAAGTTTAAAAAACACTTTATATAATGGCGCATATTATATATCACCTCAAAAAGGCCAAGAGTTAATTCTTAAGAAAAATAAGAATTACTATGATCAAAAATTTGTGAATAGCCCTGATACTATTGAACAAATAGTGTTTATATATAATCAAAACGTTGCGGCAGAAACATTTGCAGACAGAATTTTTAATAAGTACAAAGAAGGTAGCGTTTCGCAAATTGCATTTAGTCAATTAAATAAAACACAACAAGATGAAATTTTGAGAGATGGTAATAAATTTGGATTGCGTTACATTCAAGTTGTAAATACAAATAGACCATTTTATAGAAACGTTGCACAACCATTTGTTAGAGCACTTCCTCAAGGGCAAAATAATAGTTTCTATGAATTCAATGATGCTTTTGCCAAATTAGTTTATGGGGCAACAAAAGACGAGCTATCAAAAGGTTTAAATGATCCAAGTGAATTTATATCTGGTCGTGGATTAATTTTTAGAACTTTAATAAATGCTGCAATTAATTGAGATGAGTTTGCTTCGCAAGCAACCAGTTCTCAGTCATCGGCATGAATAGCAAAAGTTGCAGATGGTTCATCAATTGGTGGTAGTGACCAACAATCATCAAAATTCAGAACTCCAAATGATGTCAGAGACAGAATAAACTCTTTATTTGCTCTAAAGGCAGATAAGTCTGGAAAAATTGATTTTGGCACAATAGGCAAAGAAATAAGTCCTAGCGAAAATGAAGAAGTGTTATTTAAAAAGAACGGAACGAGATCACAAAAACTTGAATCTGCCGGTTTTGAAAACATTAAAGAAGAACTAAATAAATTAATTAATAATTTTTATAAAGAATTTCCTGAATATAAAGACCAAGATATTGAGTTTAAATATGCCTTTCCATTTGTAAATATACCTAAGGGATATAAAACAGCATTTGAAAGTATTCAAGAAACATTTTCACAATTACATCCAAAATTAAAATTATCAATATATTACACTGATAATAAAGATGATCCTAGATTTGATAATTTTAGATCAAGAGGATCAAATGGATCAGAAACTGTTTCGTGATCATATGACTACGACTCAATCGGTTCAGGATATGACGGCCTTTCATTTAGCGCAAACCTAGTTCCGACATTAACTTGAATAGCAGCAAATGATTCGGGTGATAAAAACAAATTAATAAGAGAAAATTATCCAAAAATTTATCAACTTGCAAAGGATATGGTTGAATATGCTAACGAGGATGGATCACATAAGTGAATTGGTTCAGTACCGTTTGCGGATCTTCATTTAGTTGAAAACAAATATAAGGGACAATACCTACCATATACTACCTCCGTTACCTTTGAAAAAAGAACTGAAAACGGGAAAGAACACTATTTTCTAAAAAGAGATAACAATAATAAAGCAATCCCTTGAACATCACATGATGGCAAGCATGGAACAGATGCTTATGCATGAACAGCAGCATTTTGATTACAATATATTGCAAAACATACTAATGAACAAGCAATTGAGTTAATGGAACAATTTACATCATTCTTTAATATTGGATTCACATATGCAATTTTTAAACAAAAGAACGAATTTGGTAGAGCATTAGTCGAGAAAAAATTTGTCGTACCTGATTCCACAAATCCTGGTGTCGATCTATATGTAGATTGAAAGATTAAAAACTAATTTATACAATGTTTAGATATATACGTCAAAGAATATTATTTGCACTCCTGACATTGTTTATTATAACTTTTGTTGTATATACACTTGTCAGCGCTTTTGGGCAAAGTCCGGTTAAAGCAATAGTTGAAAAACTATTTCAAAATCCTAAAAATAAGCTCTCAATTGAGCAACTTACATATGACAATGAAATAGCCTTTGGGCTTAGATATGAAGATGGTACGCCCATTCCTATCATCGTAAGATATTTCCGTTATATCGGAAATATCTTTCGTGGTGATTTTGGATTTATTATTAATAAAGAAAATAATCCAAATCCTTCTGAATATACTAACATACAATTATTATTTTTTACCCCATTAAAATATTCGATTAGAATTACTCTTCCTGCATTTATTATTAGCTCAATTAGCGGTATAACTATTGGTGTTTTTGCCGGTTATAAAAGGGGGAAATTATTTGACTCTGGCGCTAATTTATTTGTTCTATTATTTGTAGCAATTCCTTCATTTGTTTTAGCTCCGATATTAATTACCATTTCACTAAAAATTGGTATTCCAACCGTAGTTCCGAGAGACGCTCTTGAACCAACATTCGGTAAATTATTTGTATCATATCTACCGCCTGTGTTAATTATTACCTTAACTTCAATGGCTGTATATGTTAGTTATACAAGAAATCAAGTAATTACTGTATTAACATCTAATTATGTTTTAATAGCGAAAACCAAAGGATTGAAGGCTACTCAAATATTTTTTAAGTATGTATTAAGAAATATTTCGATTCCATTATTTAGCTTATTATTTGGCTCATTCCTTGGGCTATTGTCTGGTTCGATTATTATTGAAAGATACTGAGATGTTCCGGGAACAAGTACTGTTATTGCTAATTCATTTCCAACTGGAGAAATTAATATTATTATGTTTTCAACGATATTCTTTACTGGAATTGGATTAGCTGCTGAGATATTTGTAGATGTAATGTTTGCTGTATTAGATCCAAAAATTACATATTCTGCACAAAATAAGAAAAATTATTGGCTATTTTTTAAAGCATTTTTAGAAAGAAAGAAACTTGAAAAAGATCTATATGCAAAAAGGGCATTGAATCAACAAAACCATAATTCTATGTCTCAAAATCCATAATGAAAGGTAGGTTAGAACGTTAAATATGGAAGATAATTTACAATCTCAGATTAAAGAATTTAACAAAAAATACAAAATAAGTTCTGAACTATCTAGAAAGTTCGGTTTTGTTTCTGAAAGTGATAAGGTTCAAACCTCCTCAATAGCAGGGCGCCCTAAAAAAATGGCTATTGAAATTATAAAAAGATTCTTTTCAAACCCAATTGTTGTTGTTTCGCTAATTGTGTTTTTGTTTATATTACTGGCATCATTATTAATTCCATCAAGTCTAGTCACAAATTATACCCCCAACAAACCAATTAATGGTTATGATTTTATTAACTCATTGCCGCCGGCATATTCACCTTTTGTAACTAAAGCTATAACACCCGACGATCAGATTTATAAATTCTATAATTATGTTGTTAGTCATGGAAAGGAATTAGGACAAGAAGTTGAATGAAATAATTGATTTGCATTCTTTACAAATTCAACAACCATTGATACTAATGATCAAGGTCAATTATTTATTCACTATAATGCTTATCATTTATTTAAAGCGTGAGTTCTGAATGGTTTAATTAACTCAAGACCTAACGGAGTTTTACTAACTGATGAATATGTAACTAAGGTTTTAATACCGCAAGTTCCTACATTAAAAACCATTTTAGGAACCTCTTCAACTGGTTATGATATATGAGTTACAACGTGATATGCAACATGGAGAGGGATTGAAATTGCTATTATTACCACAATAATTCAAGCTGTGTTTGGCATCACTTTAGGTGCGGTCCTTGGTTTTTATGCAGGTAAATTAATTGATACAATCATTATGAGAATAATTAACATTTTTAATGCTCCACCAACAATTATTTGGATTCTTATATTTGTCGGAATCTTTGGGACAAACCAAATTTCCTTGATTTTAGCTATGTCTATTGCTGGATGGCCATTGTTTGTGGGTTTAACAAGGTTATACATAATAACCGTTAAAAACGAGGAATATATAACAGCCTCAAAAGCAATAGGTGCTTCTGCCTCAAGACAAATATTTGTTCACGCCTTGCCTGCAATTATTGGGAAAATTGCTAACTCGTTTGTTAAAAATGTCCCAAGTGTAATTTTATGAGTTGCATCATTGGCATTTCTTGGTTTCTTTAAATCTGGGAATGATACTAACTTAGGTCAGATCTTAATTGAATCGGCTTCAGAAG
>NZ_JBSQBC010000020.1:0-9375 GCF_053851675.1 Mycoplasma sp. 1781 | reverse complement strand
GTTGCTGATTTATAACGCAAATTTAAAACTTTATCAATCATTTTTTTGTAGTAACATACATTAATAACTGATTTGGGATATAAATCATAAAAAAAGGTAAATCAGTCTTTTGATCTAAACAATAAGATAAGTTTATTTGTAGCAGTCCTTCATCAATATTTGGCTTTTTTATATTCAGCATATTTCATGTTTTTTGAGCTTATATTAAAGTTCGTTGAATCGACAGATAAATATGCGTGATCTGAATTATTCTAAATATGTTCTTGATTGTTTTGATCATCTATAATTAAATTCAAGTATTTTTTTGTTGTTATATCTTTGTGCAAAAGCATTGATATCGTTGAGCTTGAAGGAATTGAAAACAAACCAGAAAAATTTTTATATGCTCACTTTTCAAATAATTGCGAAACCATAGATTCTTCATCAATATAATAAGATGCCAATGCCTTTATTAATTCGCTTTTTTGTTAAAAATATTTTTCAATTGTTCATCTATATAAAACTTTAAAAATTTTAGTTATTGCCAAATATTGCCCGATAGGAACAACGGATGATATTTTTTATCATCTTATATTATTGTTATTTTTGCGCCGGGAAAATTAAAAATACTTATCATTTGATACTAAAAAATTGTCATTTTTTTAAATCTATTTTACCAATATTAACTCTCTTGTTGATATTATATTTTTTATTTTTTTATATTTGGTTCCCGCAACATAATATACATATTTATTATCATCTTTTCTAATGATTTTGACATTTTTAGGCATTTGAACTTTTTGGACTTTTAGTATAATTTCTACCTTATTTTTCTTTAGTGTATTTATAACTAAATTATTATATATTTGAGGTTAAAAAAGTAAAAAATGCTGATTCTTTTAATAAATCAGCATTTTCCCCTTATTTTATTTTTAGTTATAAAAACCAGTAAAAGTTTAAGATTTAAAATATTTATACAAGAGAATATACATAAAAATTTCTACATTACTTTGATATTTTTTATCTTCAAATATAAGGTTTAGCATTTTTTGGATAGCCATCGTTATCTAATTCACCAGGGCCAATTAGACTACTATTGTAAAATCTATCTTTGAATTTTTTCCATTCTTCTAAAAATGCTTTATCTGTTGAGTCTGTATTTAAAGCTATTTTATCTAATAATTCATATTTTTCCTCTTGACTAATCAAGCTTTCTGGAGCGTCGGCTATTTTTTTTGCTCATCAGTTTAAGAAACTAATTTGTGACGTTTTTTTTCATCATTCAGAAACATCGTATGTACCGAATAATTGTTTATTTGATTCTAAAATAATTTTACCCTTATCTTCTGCATTTATAACACCTTCAAAATTAGTTTTTAATTGCTCTAGACTATATCGTGTCGAATCGTCAACTATTCCAGCATCTTTTACTCTAGCTATTAATTTTAGAAACTCATAGTTTAATTTAACATTTCTTCTATATTTGTAGTAGACATTAAATAACGCTTGATTTTCGATCTTGATAGCATGTATTCTATCAATATTTTGTTTTTCAAATTCGTATATTATATATGTTCATGAACTTTGAGGAATTGTAACATTATATGGACCCGCATCGGCCGGGTGTTTTTTGTAATTTGAATCAACTCTTTTTTTAAAGAATGGCAACCATTTTTTACCTTCTTTAGATTCATATTTAGCTATGAATTTTTCTACCTTGATTTTTATAGATTTATATTTTTCGATTGTATCAGCAGATCTGATTTCTGAATCCAAAGCATAATATTCTCTAGTGTACTGTTCAGTTAATGTTCCAGAAGCATCCATTGCCTTGTTATTTACAGTAATAGACAATGATTGATTTAATGATAATTTCATAGCGCTATTTTCTCTATCATCATTGCCATGTGACTCTAGTCTGGTTTTCTTTAAATCATCTAACTCTGCATTTCTTTGCTGCATTATTTTAGTATTTATTGTATTTAGCTCATCATTAGATGAAGCGTTAGTTATCAGCTTATAAAGATCTTTTAGATTATATTTTGTCACTTCGCTAGCTTCGGGTCTAAATTCACTGGGTAATCCACCTCTATTATTAGACAAATCAAATAGTGCTAATTTGTCAACCTCTTTTCTTAATTCTATTTTTCTAGAAATAATTTTAATTTCTGATTCGATAGCCGAAAATTCTGGTTTAGTTTTTGATAATTCTACCTTATCTAAAAGATTCTTTTTATCAGGAGAATTAGGTAATTTGTTAATTTGTTTGATTAATTCTTGTTTTTTTGCTTGAATTTCAGCTTTTTGTTTTATCTCCTTATCCTTTTGCTTTTCTGCTTCAGCTTTAATAGTTTTAAGGTTTTCAATACTATTTGTTGGATTATCTAGTCTATCTTGCAATTTCTTCTTTTCTTTTGGATCAGAAACTTGTGAAATTGCTTGCTGAGCTAAACGTTTCTTATTTTCATATTCTTGTTTATATAATCTAATTTTTTGTAATAGTGCGGAAATTTTAGTATGACCAGTCTTAGAAAATTCTGTTAAGAATTCACTTTTCTTTGCTTCTGGTTTAATGTCATTTATTTCATTTTTTAATGTGTCAATATTTGTTTTTAGCGTATTTAAAGTCGTTTCGACAGAATTTTTATTTGAATAATCAATTTTGGATGTTAGAGCTTGCTTAATTTTTTCTTTTGTATTTAATGAATCAATTCTTAATTGCGATGTATTTTCTGGATATGCTAATTTATCAATAAATAAGTTGAAGTTTTGTCTTGTAGCATTTGTAACAAGTGTTTTAATGTTATTGATTGATGTGGATAGTTGTGTATGGGTACTAGGAACTTGCGTGTTATCGATAATTCTCTTTATATTATTTCTTTCATTTTCAGGAATATTGCTTAAAGTGTCAATTTTTCCTTTTGAAATACGCTTATAGTTTTTAATTATTTCATCTTTTAAATCATTTTCATTATAAACCTTGTTATCCGTTATTGTGGTAGGAACAGTTTGGTTTAATCTTGCTATTAAATTATTTTTATCTGCCCCGTTATCAAATGAACTATTAATTACATTTTTGTATGTCCCAATCTTATTTGCTCAACCATCAGGCAACGCGTTGTTAGCTTGGTCTATATTTTGTGCTGAATTTAGCTTTTGTTTTATTTTTTGAACTGCTTGTGCGTTATTTTGTGAATATTTCAGATTTTCTCCATTTGCATTTAATTGATCTTTCTTTGTTTGCATATGGCGACTAAAATTAGTTATTTCAGTTTGTTTTTGGTTTAAGCTTTGCATATCATTTAATTTATTAACAGCACTTTTTAGAGCATTTTTAGCTTGGGCTGCTTCATTTGAATTTGGTTGAGGATAAGGAATTTGGTCAATTAATTTATTAATTTCCTTTTTCTTATTAGCAATGCTTGTATCGCTATCTTGTTTTGTTTTCTTTTGTTTAGCCTTATTTAATTCATTTTCTAGAATTCTAGATATTTCTTCTAATTGAGCTTTTGTTCTTGTTGTTAGATGAGGTTTATTTTGCGAATTGTATGTATTCAGAATATTTTGCAGTTCTTTCTTAATTGTGTTGTATTCTTTTTTATTTAAGTTTGAGGTTATATAAGTTTTAATTAAATCTGCTTTTTGTTGCACTTGTGTTCTTAATTTTTGTTTTTGGGTATTAATAGCATTAAGAGCATTTTTGGCAACATCCTCAGCCGCCGTTAAACTTCTATTAGCATTGATAATTTGAGCATCAGTTAGTTTAGTAGTTTTATTAGCTGCTGGTTGTGCTGAACTAATCGCATTTGTAAGCACATCTGTTGAACTTTTTAATGCTGGTTCCTTAGCCATCTCGGTTTTTGTAGCATTTGCTTTGGTAAGACTCGCTTCTAATTTAGCAATTTCAGCATCAGTTTTCTTATTTGCGGCTACTCTTTGTGTTTCGGCGTTTGTTGTTGCCTGTTCTAAGGCTTTAGTCTTATCTGAAATGCTTTTAATTGGGTCAATATTTTCTTTGGATTTATTTGTATTAATTTTTTGTTGCAATTGACTAATTATGGTGACTAAATTTGCGCGGTTTGGATCTTGTTTTAATGAATTTAATTTTGCTTTTGCATTTCTGAGTTTTTGGTCATGTTGAGCTTGCGCAGCATGAAGTTTATCATTAAAATCATTTATTGCACGGTTTGCTTCATTTTTTAAGTTATCAATTACTTGTTTTTGCTGAATATATTTACTTTGATCATTATCATTAATAATTCTTTCTGCTTCTTTAATAGCTTCTTCTAAGCGCTTTTTAAGTTTTACCATTTCAGGGTCACGAGTAATAATACGCTTTGCAACACCATTTATTTGATTTTTAGCATTTATTAGATTTTGTCTATTTCTTGCTACAATCTGGGTATCTTTTTGAGTTTTATCACTTTTGGCTTTTTCAAGTGCATCATGAAGTTTTGACTTAAGTTGTTCTAAATCGCGTTTTGTTTTAGAATTAATATTTGCTTTATCATTCTTATTATAATCATTTAAAACTCGTTCTAATTCAGTCTTAATTTGATTATAATCACTATTATTAGATAAATTTTGGGTTATATATTGTTGAACATTATTAGCGTTTGTCTGAATTTCACTTATCAATTTTGATTTTTGAACATTGATATTATCAAGTGCAGCTTTTGCAACTTTTTCAGCATTAGCAAGTACCTTATTAGCTTCTTTTATTTGAACATCAGTTGCATTTTTACTTGCATTTTTAATACCATTAGCTGTATTGATTGCTTGTTGCAAGGTTTGTTTTTGACTATTTAATTCTGGCTCATTATCCATTATGGTTTTAGTTTCATTAGCCTTCTGGATTGTTTTTTCAAACTCAGCAAGTTCGTTATTGGTTTTTTGATTTGCAGTGGTTTTTTCTGTTTCGGCAGTTTGAATAGCATTTTGCAATGTTTTTGTTTTATTGTCTATATTTACAATGCTGTCATTATCATTAATGCTTTTATTGTTATCAATAACTGATTGCAATTTACTAATTACATTAGTTAAGTTTACAGAGTTCTTGTCCTGATTTAATTGGCTTATTTTAGCTTCTGCTTCTTTAACTTTTTTATTATGCTCAGTTTTTGCACGTTGCAATTTAGCTTCAAATTGCTTCTTCTTTTGTTCAGCTTCAGTTTTTAGATCTTCTAATTTTTGTTTTTGAGTAACATAATTACTTGCTTGATTATTATCAAGAATTGTTTTTGTTTCTTTTATTGCATCATCAAGTTTTGTTTTAAGTGTTGTCATTTCATTATCATGACTAGTAATTGAATTTGAAATATTTTGCAATGTATCTCTTGCTTGTGCAAGTGATTGTTTATTAGCTTCTTTGATATCATTATCTTTTTTATTTTTATTTTGTTGTGCTTCAGTTAGTGCATCATTCAATTCCTTTGATATATTTTCAAGTTCATTTTTAGATTTTGAATCTAGCACATTTTTATCTTTGTATTTATTATGAGTTGCATCTAATTTATCTTTGATTTGTTTGTATTCATGACGGTTTTTTAATGTATTTAAAAAGTTTGAAACTTCATCTATTTTTTGAGAAATTTGGTTTCTTAAGATAGTTTTTTCAGTATTTATATTTTTGAGAGCTTCTTTTGCTACATTGTCAGCCTGAGTTAAAGTCTGAAGTGCGCTTTCTATTTGCGCATCTAATAATTTTGGATTTTTATCTTTTGCTTGTTGGGCAACTCTTATAGCTTCACCTAATGTATCTTTAGCACTATTTAGTGCAGATTCATTTGCCATCATATCTTTTGTTTTATTTGCGGCAGTTATTGCATCATTTAATTTATTTAAAGCTGCTTGTGTCTTTTGACCTGCTGCATTTTTGGCTTGATCTGCTGCCTGTATCGCATTTTGCAATGAATCTTTTTTGTTGTTAATATCCTGAATTGAATCATTAATATTAGCGTTTTGATTATTGTTAATTTGTTGTTGTAGGTTATTAATTACATCAGTTAGGTTTGCTACATTTAAATCACTTCTTAGATTATTTAATTTTTCTTGAGCTTCTTTTAATTTTTGGTCATAGTCAGCTTTTGCTTGTTTTGCTATGGCATCAAATGATGTTTTTTCTTTTTCAGATTTTTCTTTTAAATCATCAAGTTTCTTCTTTTGTTCAACAAATTTATCTGTTTGATCTTTGGAAATTGTACTTTCAGCTTCATTAATTGCGTCGTTTATTTTTTTCTTGAGGTCTAACATTTTTTTATCATTGCTTGTTATTGAATTGACAAATGCCTTTAAATTATCTTTTGTGGTTGTTAATTGTTGTTTATTAAGAGCATTTATGTCATTATCTTTTTTAGCTTTGTCTACCTTAGCATCGGATAATTTTTTATTTAGATCCTCTAATATTTTATCTAATTCAGCTTTTGTTTTAGAACCAAGATTATTCTTATTATTTCTATTGAAATTATCTAATTCTGTAGTTAATTTATTTTTAATATCATCATATTGATTTCCATTTAGGTTATTTTTGTAATCCTCAATTTCCTTGGCTTTTTGGTTTATTTGCATCTTGATTGAGGCTTTTTGGCTATTTATGTTTGTTATAGCTTGTTCTGCTGCTGTTTTTGCTTTTAATAAGGTTTTATTTGCATTTTCTATATCTTTATCAGCTAGTTTTTTAGGTGTGTGATTTTTTATACCCTCAGCTGTTTTTATTGCTTCACTTAATTTATTTTTGGTATCCGATAATAAAGGTTCAGAATTCATTGAAGTTAGCGTAGTTTTTGATGCATTAATTGTATTTCCTAATTTTGCTAAATTTGCTTCAGTTTTCTGATTTGCAACAGCTTTTTCTCTTTCAGCTGTTTTTATTGCTTGGTCTAAATTATCCTTTTTAGTAGTAAATGATGAAATTGGGTCTCTGTCTTGGGCATTGTTATTTTGATTTATTGTGTTTTGCAAATTTTGAATTACAGTATTTAGATTTGCTGAGTTTGAATCATTTTGTAATTCAGATACTTTATTATTGGCTTCTTGTAGCTTGTGTCTATATGCGTCTCTTTCGGCATTTAATTCTTTAGTAAAGTCACTTATCTTTTTATCTGCTTCAGTTTTTAAACTTTCGATTTTTGAAATTTGCGATACATATTTATTAAATTCGTTTTTGCTAATTATACCCTCAGTCTCAGTGACAGCTGTATTAATTTCTTGTTTTAGTTTTGTCATTTCAGGATCACGACTTGTGATGCTATTACCAACGCTTTTAAGGGCTTCTTTTATTTTTGTTAGCTTTTGCTTATTTTGTTCTCTAATTTCTAAGTCTTTTTGTTGTTTTTTATTCTTAATGTCTTGTAGTTGTGAATCTAATTTAGATAGTAAATCAGCAAGTTGTTGTTTTGTCTTATTTGATAAGCTATTTTTTTCATTATTTACATAATCATTTAAGTGTTCTTCTAATTCGCTTTTTATATTTGCAAAATCAGTTCCTACTAAATCGGTATTTATATAATCACGAATTTCTGTTTCTTTTTGATTAATTTGATTTTTAATTTGGTCTTTTTGATCATTTATCTTTTTAATTTCTTGTTTGGCAATATTTTCTGCTTGTAGTAATGTTTTTTTAGCTTCATCGATTTCGTTATTTGCTAATTTTGGAGTTTGATTTTTTGCTGTTTGTGCTATTGCGATTGCTTGCTCTAAGTTAGTTTGGGCACTACTTAATAATGGCTCAGAAGTCATTGAGTCTTTTGTAGCACTAACATCTGTTATTGCTTTTTGTAGTTGCGCTAAATGCTCGTTAGTTTTTTGTGCCTCAGCATTTTTTTTGTTTTCTGCAGTTTCTATTGCTTTTTGTAATTGATCTTTTTTATTATTAATTTCTGATAGTGGTAGATTATCATCGATTGTTTGATTATCTGCAATTGCTTGTTGCAGTTCTTGAATAACATTATTTAAATTAGCTGCATTTTCATCTGCTTGAAGCTGTGAGATTTTTTCTCTTACTTCAAGAATTTTTTGCGCATGAGCTTCTTTGGTGTTTTGTAATTCCTTAGCAAATTCTGTTTTTGTGGTTTCTGCTTTTTTACTTAGGTTTTCTAGTTTTTCTTTTTGACTAACGTATTTATCTGATTCTTCATTTGTAATGATTGCTTCTGATTCGCTGATTGCTTGGTTAAGTTCGTCTCTTAAAGCAGTCATTTTTGGATCTTTGCTTGTTATTGAATTTGAAACATTTGCTAATGCTTCTTTTGCTTCTGCTAGAGCTTGCTTATTTTTAGCTCTTATTTCTGCATCTTTTTCGTCCTTCTTTTGTTTAGCAGAATCAAGATGCATATTCATTTGTGTTACTAAATCATCTAGTTGCTGTCTAGTTTTTTGCCCTAGAAGATTTTTATCATTTGCCTCATAAGATTTTAAAAAGGCATCTAGATCATTTTTGATAGCTTCATATTCAGGTTTCATTAAAATATCGTTAATATAATTTTGAATTTCAACTTCTTTTTGAGCAATATTTGTTCTGATACCATCTTTTTGTTTATTTGCTTTATTGATGGCATCATTTGCTACATCCTCTGCTTGCTTTAGTGTATCTTGAGCTTGTTTTATAGCGTTATTAGTTAACTTCGGACTTTGCATATGTGAAGTTCTAGCAACTTCAATTGCTTTTTCTAACACTGTTTTTTGTGTATCTAAATCTGGTTCTTGCTCCATTTTGTTTTTAATTTGTTCAGCATTTTCGATTTCTTGATTTAGTTTGTCAAGAGCAGCTTGTGTAATAGCATCAGCTTTTTCTTTTTCTGTATTATAAAAACTTGCTAAACCATTAAGTTCAGCTGTTGCAGCATCAATATTTTTTAAAGGACCGTTTTCATCAATAACATCATTTTGACTAATCTTTTCTTTGATTTTAGTAATGATGTCAGCATAGTTAGCGCTATTAGGATCACTTTTTGCTTGTTCTAGAACGCTATTAGCACTTTCTTTAGCCTGGTTAAATCTACTTTTTGCTTCTGTTAATTTTTGTTCAAAATCAATAATTTGTTGTTCTGCGCTTTGCTTTAGATTATCAATAGTTTGTTTTTCTTGAGTATATTTATCCGTTTGTTCTTTTGCGATTATTTCACGTGCTTTTTGGATTTTAACATCTAAGTTGTGCTTTAGTTGCATCATTTCGTCATCATTACTTTTGATGCTATCTTTTATAGCCTCAAGTTGGTTTGTTGATAATGAAAGCTGTTCTTTATTTTGTGTATTTGAAAGCAACTGTTTTGCATTATCTAGTGCGCTTGTGATATTAGATAATTTTTGTTGTAATTCTTGGATAGTATTGTTATAGCTTGGATAATTATTGTCTTTGACTAATTTTAGCGATTCTAATAATGGGGTTGTTATTTGAGG
>NZ_JBSQBC010000019.1:0-13129 GCF_053851675.1 Mycoplasma sp. 1781 | reverse complement strand
AAAATCTTGACATTTGAGACGATTTGGCTTATAAATTGAGTTTGATAGTCGTAACGCATAAGTCAGTAGTTTCGACATTTACGAACAAGTTTAATTACTTGATTAGAAATTTAGAAAGATTTAAATTAAATACATCAGGTTTAAAAGAAGAAATGAACCACTTAAAACCAATGTTTAAAAACGTAATTAAAGAAGTGGATAATAACCTATCTGAATACTTTAAGTAGATTTTTAATTCTATTCTATTGTCCGCAAAAGTGGGTTTAAAAAATTTTGTTTACCAACCAATCAAAATATGAATAAAGCTTAAAAAATAAATTTAATATCATAAGTTTAATAAACATTTTTAAACTATAAAAATGTTGCGATTTGATTAAGAATTAACATGCAATTTAACGCATAAAAGTAAAAAAAGTGCCGTTTTTTTAAGCAAATCAGCACTTTTTGTATATTTTTATAATTAGTTATAGAATTATAAAAATCATTAAAAGTTTAAGCTGTATAAAAAAAATCATTATTGAAAGTATTTTAAACATAAAACCAGCAATAACAATCTAAATTTAATACAGTATTAAATGTACATAGAAATGGGGATTAAAAGACATGATCGATAATATCAAAAAAGAAAAACTAATAAAAAATATTAATCATTGAAAAACGAAATTACTTGACTTAACTTTAAGAAACAAATCCTTAAATATTGGTATCTCTTTAAAAAAGACCATTCCCAATAAATTAAAAATAGTTTATCCTGACTTTTATTCATTACTAGAATTGTTCAATAACACTGAAAAAGAAGTGTTCCCATTGGCGATTTATGACCAAGTTAGAAAATATACAGAAAGCCAATACGGATATGAAGCTTTATATTCACATAATTTAGAAGATATTGAGTAACAAACAACTATCAAGAAAAATCAACTTTATCCAGAATTTGGTGAGTCTATATTTTTAGAAACAATTAAGAAAATTGAGAAAAAGGCAAGAACTTTTAGAGAGGAATATTCAATTGATATTGCTTATATAACATTTGGTTTAGTGAAGTGATACGAGTCAACAACTTCATATGAGCCAAATTACGCTCCTTTATTATTCTATCCAGTAGAAATTAAAAAAGATAGCAATACATCAGGTTGAAGAATTACAAGAAAAGCGGAAAATGATTTTATTCAAAATGAAACATTAGTACGTAAAATGAAAAATAGTTTTAATGCTGACTTTACATTTGAACCTTCAAATAATAATGCCAATGAAATGTTTGATGAATATGCTGAAAAAATTCTAGGCCAAATTAGCGATAAAAGATGAGAAATTACAAAAGATATTTATTTATCTACATTTGATTTTAGTAATATATACATCTACAAAGATATTGAACAAAATATTGAGAAAATATCTGAAAGTGAATTTTTCAAAAGAATGATCAGCGCTGAAATTGACGATGCAACAGATATATCTAATATTAATGAAACAAATATAAACCAAAAGATTGATATTCAAAATCAATATAAAATTCTTAACTCAGATTCTTCACAAGAAATCGCCATTCAAAATGCCATTGAAGGAAAAAGTTTCATCTTACAAGGACCTCCCGGAACAGGTAAATCCCAAACAATTACAAATATTATTACCGAACTTATAACAAGAGGTAAAAAGATTCTTTTTGTTGCTGAAAAAAATGCTGCTCTTCAAGTCGTTTTCAACAACCTTAAAAAAATTAAATTGGAAAAGTATGCGATGCCTATTCACGACACAAAAGTCGATAAAAAAGAAATATTAAGAGATATTAATAAATCAATCGAAGAGGCAAGATTATATGAAATCGATGACAACAATATTCAAACATTGATTTCTAACTATCAAAGAAGCAAAGAATTTTTAGAAAAATATGGAGAAATCTTATTAAGAAAAAGAGAACCTCAATACAAAAATCTTTACGAATATATTGGTAAATATTTTTCATTAAATGACTTCCCCAACATAAGATTCAGTATTAATAATATAATGTCTATTAATGGTGAAGATTTTGAAAATATTAAGAATACAATTCAGTCATTTGAACATTCACTGAAGAACATAGATTTTAATTTTAAACAACATCCATGGTACGGTTTATTAAAGGATGCAATTAAATTTAAAGAAAAAGATGAGATTGAGGAAAAACTATTTTTCTTAAAAGATCATTCAAAAAATATTGCTACTTGAATCAAAAACTTGAATATTTTTGCACAACCAAACGACTTTTATAATGAATTTTCTAAACATACTTTAAATATAAAATTTGTTGCAAACTTCATTGAAAATAATAACTTCAAGGATATTTCAAACTATTTAAATGGCGGTATTGATTTAGAAATTATAAATTTAAAAGAAATTATTAGTGTGTTCAATGACAAAACCGCTAAATACGAAACCCAATCTAAAATTTGAAAGAATTTAGAATTTTTTGAAACTAATGATGCTATAGAAGTTTATTCAACACTTAACAAAAACAAATTTAACCCTTTTAGGGTTTTTTCAAAAACGTGAAGACAATACAGAAGTTATTTCAAAAAACAAAATGTATATGAACCTGAAAATCTGTGAAAATTAAGAATCCTTGATGAGGCTAAAAAATTCGCTGAAATAAAAGAATTGGACACAAAATTTAATGAACTAATAAACAAAATAAATCTAAATTTAGACAACTTCAATATTGATAAAGTTAATGAAGTTTTAACCAGTCTTGAGTTTATTAAACAAAATAATAATGATATCCTAACAATATTCAATGCGTATGTAAAAACTTATAATCAAAACAAAGAATCAATAAAGACAAATATAAATAATTTAAACACACTATGTGAAAATATTGAATTTTTTGGTTCCTTATTCGACAATAATATTGTAAATTTTAAAACAGTATCACTAGATGATTTTCTATCTAAAACAATAACATTATTGACAAATATGGATTCAATAACTAGCTACATAAGTTTCATTAGCGCAAAAAATAGGCTTGCCGATTTAGGCCAAAGTTCTTTCATTGAAGCCATTATTTCAAACAATATAGATAGCAATTTTGAAAACATTTATCTTAGAAAATTCTATGAAAAACTAACAGAAACTATTATTCAAACTGAAATTTCAAATGCAGATACAGTTTTACTAAATCAATGTGTAAATGTATTTAAAGAAAAAGACAAAGAAGCTAATGCTTTGGCAAGAGATAAAATTATTTTAGAAAATGATAAAAGAATTAAATCTAGTTTATTCTTCGCCGCTGCTAATAGTCAGTATATGTTGCTTAAAAAAGAAAGCAGTAAAACTCGTGCCATTATGCCTTTTAAGAAGTTTTTTGAAAAAGCGCTTGAACTTATTTTAAATATAAAACCTTGTTTAATGCTTTCTCCTCTAACAGTAAGTAACTTCTTTAAAGATGTTGAATATACATTTGATACAGTTATATTTGACGAGGCATCTCAAATTAGACCAGAAAGTGCTATAAGTTCATTATTTAGAGCTAAACAAGTTATAGTCGTTGGAGATAAGGAACAAATGCCTCCATCAAACTTCTTTTCATCAGCAGAAAATGAAGAAGGCTTTCTTGAAGTCGAGGATTCAACAGATAACTTTTCAGATGGCTATGATTCACTTTTAAATTTAGCTGAAGCTAGCCTTAACTCAATTAGACTAAAATGACACTATCGTTCAAAATTTGAAGAATTAATTTATACATCAAATAAAGAAATTTATAAAGACTTAATAACATTCCCTAACTCTAAACAACCTAATGATATCGAAGGATTAAGATTCCTTTACGCAAAACCAAATAAATACATTGGCGAAACAAACACATTATTTGAAGAAGCAAAGAGAACGATAAAGGAAATTATTGAAAAGTATCAAAATAAATATTCAATCGGTGTTGTTGTATTTAACGCCGAAATCTTAAATCAATTTGAAAGAGAAATGGATAAATTCATTCATGATAATCCACATTTAAAATTTTATTTTGATGAAGATAGAGAAGATGCATTTTTTGTTAAAAACATTGAAACAGTTCAAGGTGATGAAAGAGATATCATATTATTCTTGCTAGATAATAAAAGGAACGCAAACGGTGAAGTTAGTGTAAACTTTGGAGCAATAAATAACAGCGAATCCGGATATAAAAGACTTAATGTTGCAATATCTCGTGCCAAAAAAGGTTTAATTCTTATATCATCATTCAAAAGTCATGAAGTTAATTGATTCAGAAGTGAACAAAGAGGTGTTAAACTTCTTGAAAAATTCATTAAAAACGCTGAATTCGGAATAAACACCTTAGAAGATTTAAAAGAAACGAGCGGAGGTGTTGAATCACTTTTCGAACAACAAGTTTATGATAAACTTACTGAACAAGGTTTGACTTTAAAAACACAAGTCGGATCATCAGGATTTAGAATTGATTTA
This sequence comes from Mycoplasma sp. 1781, assembly GCF_053851675.1. NCBI lineage: Bacteria > Bacillati > Mycoplasmatota > Mollicutes > Mycoplasmatales > Mycoplasmataceae > Mycoplasma > Mycoplasma sp. 1781. The sequence continues at coordinate 8,695 of NZ_JBSQBC010000019.1, read as the reverse complement.
GCAGTGGTTCATAAAAATAATCCAAACAAATATATTCTAGGAATAGAATGCGATGGATCAACCTATCACTCTTCAAAAACAACACGTGATCGTGATAGATTAAGACAGGAAGTGTTAGAAGCAAGAGGTTGAAATATTCACAGAATTTGATCAACCGACTGATTCAAAAACCCCGATGCACAAGTTAACATTATTTTAAATAAATTGCAAGAATTATATAACAACACTAATTCGACTGACGAATCAGAAGACAACGAAGAAATGATAAAATCATTCACAATAGAACTAAATGAACATGAAAATGAACAAGCAACTTTCCCAGCATTTCCTGATCTAGATAAATTTATTGAAATGAATAGTTTAAAATTTTTAAAATCATATCAAGGAGAAAGAAGTCTTATTATTGCTCAACTATTTTCAGTTGCAGGTGCATTGCCTTATAAAACTTATGAAGGTATCGTTAAAAAATTACTACGCGAAGATCGTTTAACAAATGGTGTTAAAATGTTAGCAAGCAAATTAGCATATGGACTGGGTAGCAAAGATGAATACCTATTCATAGTTCCTTCTTTCCCTGGTTTCAATTTTAAATTTAGGGAAAGCTTTTCAAAAGAAACAAAAAGATCAATTTTTAATATCCATCCATATGAATTGCGTGATCTATTTATAACAATATTAGAAAATTCTTATATTACAATTAGCTTAGATGATTTCTGTAGAGAATTATCAAATAGAATTAAAACACAAGTTTCAAACCTACAACAAAAAAATTACGTTCTTGATATTTTAAACAAAATGGCAAAAGAAAGAAAAATTCAAAAATTAGATGATGAATTATTCAAAGCCAATGATAAACTCGACTAATAACTAATCAAATAAATTCAATATAAATATTCAAAATTATTTCCCAGTTTAAGTATAAAAAAATACAAATACATCTTAAATTAAGGCGTATTTGTATTTTTATTATTATTTTTTAACTACAATTATTAACCGCAATATACAGATATTAAACAATCTAAGCACCTACTCCTTTAAAATAAATGAAACAAATTATTAAAAATAGAAGAAAAATTAAAATTTCTTTTTTTATCATAATCGTACTGGTTCTTTTTATTTTTTCAATATTTAATATTGACACCAAAACATTTATATAGAGCTCTCTGATCTCATTATAAAAAAGATAACAAATATTTTTGTTGCCTTATTGGGTTTTTAGGAGTTATTTCAATATATTGATTCGCAAAGAAAAAAACAACGGTATATTTAACCGAAATACTCAATGCAATTTTATACGCATTCTTTTCATTTGCAAATGGCTTAGTCATTGATGGAATTCTATAATTCATTTATATAGCAATATTGATATCGATATTAATTAATAAAAAAATCAAGAAAAATTTCAAAATAAGTGAGCCAAGAAGTTCATTATATTCGTCACTATTATTTGCGTTATATTTTTTAATTTTCTTTGTAATATTTTACTTTTCAAACCCATTTACCAACAATATATTAGGAAAAATATTCAATATAAATTATTTAGAATTTGGCTCAAATTTTAAATATAAATTAGTGTCTGCTATACTGTTAGCAACATTAAATTCAATATCAGTAGCCGCTTCAACAATAATGGCGTTAGATTTTAAAGATTCGTAAATTGTATGATGTTTAAAAAGCATAATATGCTTTGCGTTTTTCTCTGGTGTTGCCTTTCCAAATTTCGATGCTTTGATCATAAACATTATCCATTTTTCGATTTCATTATATCTATATTTTGCAACTTCAAGGAGAACAACATTAAGAATTACATTTTCAGGAATGGGAGCAAGCAAAAAATCTACTGTTATAAAAAATATTGCTCCTTTTCTAAATGAGCACGGTATTAAAATTATTGACAAAAGACTGACTGATACAAGCATTTTTCTAAACTATATGAATGATTTGAAAAAGAATGGATATAAAACCAAAAAATATTTTTCAAGTATAGACTAGAACAAATTAAAAATATGCAACAATTTGACAAGTGTTTAATTGATAGACATATGATTGATGACTTTTTATTTCTAAGGTTTTGATCAATATGAATTTTTTTACAAAATCACAAAAAATTAAATGAAATTTATTTTATAAAACCAAATACAAATTCCTTTTATTAATACAACTAAAAATTGATATATGCTTTGCAATTCTAAGAGATTACGAATTCATACAGAATAATAGAAAAAACGCCAGCTTAAGTCACAAAGTAGAGTTCGAAAGATGAAGAAGATCGGTCGGGCTAAAAAATGATTTATTTTTTAAAAATGTAAATAAAGAATATTTATAAGATAACGGAGTACTGGGAAAAATATTGGCTAAAAATCTTAATTACTTCTCTAAAAAACATTTTGTATTCATAAATACAGAATATTAAATTTCCAGCGAACACATCAAGAAAATAATCGAAAAAGAAATGAATAAAATTTATATAGTTTAACGAGGTAAAAATATTCAGGGTCCGAATTTTTTTATGTAAGGATTTAAGTGAAAATAGTTTAATTCTATTTCGCACATAATAAAATCACCGATAACATTTTACTATATATAATAGATAGATCATTTTTGTTACAATTTAACATTTATATTCATTTTTTAAAAATACTACTCATATTAATTGAGTAGTATTAGAGACTTATATTATTCTACTTGGTATATTTTTAAAAAATTATTTTGTTCTAAAATCAATAACTGCTCTTCCAAGAAATTCGCCTTTTTCAAGTTTTTCAAAAATTTCTTCAACATCTTCAAGTCTAACAATTTTTGTAACTTCTGATTTTACCTTTCCCTCAGCTGCATATTCAATGGCTTCTTTAAGATCTTGTCTAGTTCCTACAATTGAACCAACCAATTCTTTTTCTAACAGAACAGTTCAAAAAATAGAAACATTAATATCAACCTTTCCCATAGCATCCTTGGCCGGCAATCCCACCAAAACTTGGCGCCCACCACGCCGTAATATTGCCATTCCTTGTTCGGCTGCTGTCGGATGTACTGAAGTGTTGATAACAGCATGGACTCCACCGTTTGTTAACTGCATAATTTTACTTATAAAATCAGGATCTTTTCGTGAATTAAAGGCAGCAACCGCCTTACTCTTCAATGCTAAGTCAACCTTATCATCGCTAATATCTATTCCAATAGCCTTATATCCCATTGCATTTGCATATTGAATCGCAAGTTGACCTAATCCACCAACACCTATAACCGCTACATAATTATTAGGTTTAATGTTAGTTCTCTTTAAAGCCTTATATGTTGTAACACCAGCACAAATAATTGGCGCGCCAGAAACAATATCAAATTTTTCAGGAATAATTGCTACATAATCCTCATGACCAATAGCATATTCAGCAAATGTGCCATCTTTTGTATAAGCAGTCATATTTTGGTTAGGACATAGAGTTTCTCTTCCGGTTAAACAAAACTCACAATGACCGCATGTGTCATGAAGCCAAGCCAAACCAACACGATCACCAACTTTAAGTCTTGTACATCCTTCTCCGAGTTCACTAACAATTCCGATCCCTTCATGTCCAGGAATGAGTGGATATTTTGGATCTACTAATCAATCAGCATTAGCTGCATGCAAATCAGTATGGCATATTCCACTTGTTTCCATTTTTATTAATACTTCCTTATATTTGGGTTTAGGAATAGCCACTTCTGTTATCGATCAATCCTTTGGTCCCCTCACAACAAATGCTTTCATTTTTGTCATTCTAATATACCTCCAAAGTTATTTACATTTAACTTAAATTATATCAATAATATTCTAACTTATCATATTTTAAAAATGTCGGTTTGATATTGTGCTTGTTGTTAGTAACTATACTCATAGCATTCAAAAAAATATTTAATAATAAATATCGATAATGCATATTAAACACAAAAATTTCATAACGCATGAATAAATAATAAAAATAGAATGTGCTCATTATTTGGCACACTCTATTTTGCTTGTTTCATCGAACGCATTACGCTTCTAATTTGCGCTTCAGAAGCCTTGCGACCCATTTGTTGAAACATAACTCTAATCATCTTTTCATTGATTGGTGGGTTTTCTTTTAATTGCTTTTCAAATTTTTTCTTTGTTATAAAAATAGCTAAAATAGCACCAGCAATTCCAAATATGATAGGTAAAATTACTAATAAAACGATTCCTCATACAGGCATAATATTTTATCTTCCTCTCTTCATAATTCTTTTAACAATTAATAAAATTATAATAGGTATAACTAAAAGCACTAACACACTTATAAAAAAAATTTTAGCTCAAAACTTATGTGCTTCTGCTCTTATTTTTGATAGTTCCGTATTGCTCATCACGTCACTACCAAAAAAAACTTGAATATCAACCATTCTTTTTTTTCTTTGGATTGTTCCAATAATAAATAAAAGTAAAACCCCAAGCATTATTCCACAAAGAATATAAATAACTAAATTTGGGTCGGAAAAAGCCTTGTGTATTCAATCCTTAAAGTTCAAAATTCATCACTGAGCATCCTTAAGGCCTCAAAAGGCAAGAGTAAATAAACCCACATAAAATAAAATCGCAACAACAAATCATGTAATTCTAACTTGTCTTCTCATAAGTTTTTCATACAATGAGGCAATAAAAGGTGGAGCAAAACTAATTCCTTGTTTTATTTTTTCACGATAATCATCAACAGACTTAGATAGTGCATTCAGGTCTATTACATCCAAAATAAGTAATACTAACGATATTAATCCAAATAGGATTGGAGAAACATATCACCCTCATGGGACTAATTTAATATCTTTGCTTAGATAACTAGAAAATAATGAGGGCGCAAATGCAAATAATAAGCAAGATATTAATGCCAAAAAAAATACAAATAAATAAGCTGATATGCTAAACTTTTTTAATGATTTTTCAGCTCTGAAAACCTTATATATTCCATTTGGTATTAATCCTTCAGGGTCGAGAGTTTTTTTAATGTTGGAACTTAATGATTTTGTCTTGATTTCTGCACCTGACATATTATTAACAGTTAACATTTCAGAATATTTTGCAACTACATCGCTACTTTGAGAACTATTGGTTATAATTGGTTTTAATTCCATAAAAGCGCAGTCCTTTCTCATGACCTATTTTTTATTGTTATCTGTTTTTAAGATTGCTAAAAAAGCTTCTTGTGGCACCTCAACACTGCCGATCTGTTTCATTCTTTTTTTGCCCTCTTTTTGCTTCTTTAGCAATTTTTGGCGTCTTGTAACATCTCCACCATAAAGTTTAGCAGTTACGTCCTTACGATAAGCCTTAATTGTTTCTCTTGCGATAATTTTACCACCAATCGCCGCCTGAATCGGAATTTCAAAATTTTTTCTTGGTACTACCTCCTTAAGTTTTTCGGCTAATTCACGACTTTTATTGTATGCGAAATCACGATGAGCAATTAGCGCTAAAGCGTCAATTTTTTCCCCATTCAACATTATATCTACCTTAACAAGATCGCTTTCTCTTAAGCCAATATGTTCATAATCAAAAGAAGCATAACCTTTTGAGTAGCTTTTCATTAGATCAAAAAAATCGAATATAGTTTCATTTAGTGGAAGTTCATATATTAAACGTCTTCTTTTTTCATCTAAATACTCAATATTAATATACTTCCCTCTTTTTGATTGACAAAGTTCCATAATAGACCCAATATATTCCTCAGTTAACATAATTGATGCTCGGATATATGGTTCCTCAATAGTTTTAATATAACTACGATCAGGAAATAATGAAGGATTGGTAATATATTCAACCTCACCATTTGTTAGAGTAACAACAAATTCCACAGAAGGGGCAGTTGCTAATATATCAATATTAAATTCTCTTTCAAGTCTTTCTTGTAAAACGTCCATATGTAATAGACCAAGAAAACCAATTCTAAAGCCAAATCCAAGGGCCTTTGAGGTTTCGGGTTCTCATATTATTGAAGAATCAGAAAGACTAATTTTTTCTAAAGCGTCCTTTAAGGCGTTATAATCCCTGTTATCAACGGGGAAGAATCCAGTATAAACAACAGGCTTCATTTTTTTATATCCAGCAAGAGGATAATCGACAGGATTATCTAACAAAGTTATAGTGTCACCAACAGCGACATCCTTAACATCCCTAATTGATGCAGTGATCCAACCAACTTCACCGGCAGAAAGTTTATCTCTTTTTTCTTCATAAGGATTCTTAACACCTAATTCTGTAACCATATATGATTTTTTGGTTTGCATAAAGTAAATGGTATCACCTGGTCTTACTTCACCATTAAAAATACGCGTATAGATAACAACCCCTCGATAATTATCAAAATAACTATCAAATATCAAACCTTTAAGAGGCTTGTTGGGATCAGCTTCTTTGGGAGCAGGTATTCTTTCAATAATTGCTTCAATAACATTATCGGTATTCTTTCCTGTTTTAGCTGAAATTAAAATTGCATCACTTGCATCAATGCCAATTATACTTTCGATTTCTTTCTTAACTCTTTCCGGTTCTGAACTGATTAAGTCAATCTTGTTTATAACCGGTATTATCTCAAGATTATTTTCAATAGCTAAATAAACGTTAGCTAATGTCTGTGCTTGAATACCTTGTGTTGCATCAACTAATAAAATAGCCCCCTCACAGGCTGCTAGACTCCTACTTACTTCATAGGTAAAATCAACATGACCAGGTGTATCGATCAAATGAAAAATATAATCCTTATATTTAATCTGAACAGCATTTAATTTAATAGTAATCCCTCTTTCCTGCTCCAGATCCATCGAATCTAGAATTTGAGGTTTTGATTCACGCATTGTAATTGTATTAGTTTGTTCCAAAATACGATCTGCTAATGTACTTTTTCCATGGTCAATATGTGCAATTATTGCAAAATTTCTAATTTTAGGATTCGTCATATTTTTATAATTATAAGTTTAAAATGGATTTTTAATACTTTTTTCTAATGATATTATTATATAATACTTCCATGCTATACGTTTTATATAACTCATTATCAAAAACAGGTAGAAATCAATCGAAAATATTCAATATTGTTTCCAAAATCGTCAAAATAATGAACGAGGATTCCTTAAAAATTATCAATGTAGCAAGTAGCAATAATAACAATTCCCTGCTAGATCGCCTTACTAACGAGGATAAAATTATAATCATTGGTGGCGATGGTACCCTAACACACATTATTAACACTTTAAAACAATCGTGCGCTAAACCAGAAATATATGCATATAAGGCGGGTACGGGAAATGATTTTGTGCGAAATGTTAAGATCCACCATAAACCAGAAAAAAGATCGCGACATCTTTACAAAATTAATGAGTTTATTGAAAAATTGCCAATAATTAAGTCAGGAAATACATATAGATATTTCTTGAATGGAACTGGTTTTGGAATTGATGCTCTAATTGCTAAAACTGTTAATGAAAAAAAGAAGTCAGGTGCAAGGGGTTCTTTTTTTCGAACAACAATTGAATGTTTAAAAAAATATAAGAGATTAAACAACATAAAGATTACTGTTGATAAAAAAGAGTATTTTTTTAATAACATAAATCTTGTTTCAGTAATGAATGGGCCTTATTATGGCGGAGGAATGAAAATTGCTCCAAATGCCGATATACTATCTGATAAATTATGTGTTATTGTCGTGCATGATTTAGCAATTACAAAACTTCTCGGTGCTTTTATGCTAGTCTACTCAGGAATGCATACTGCAATAAAAAACGTTGAACAAATATTTGGCAATGAAATCAAAATCGAAAATATAACCAATGATTTTTCGCAAATTGATGGCGAAATATTTGAAACTGGATCTATTATAGAATTTAAAAAATAATTTTTTTGCTACAACTTAAGCTTTTAGAAGTTTTTATAACCAAAACAAGTTTAAACTACAAAACAATAATTAAAAATATTTGGACAAATATCCAAATATTTTAAAATTTTCATTAAATATTATAAAAAGGCAGGCTAGCAGCAGCAGCTGCATGTGAGGCGAGACCAAAAATTAATGAAATAATTAAAATTGGTAATATTAATGAAACAACAATACCACCTATCGCCAATCCTTTACCAGATCCTCCAAGATTCTTAGATTGTACAAGACCAACAATACTAAAAGCCAAACCTAATAAAGGAATAAAAAACGCAAAAACCAATCCAAGAATCGCAAAAATATTGTTTTGTGTATTATTCTTTACTTGCTTATTAGAATTGTTAGAAAGATTTGCGCTGCAAATTGGACAAAACTTAACATATTCATCAAAATGCTTATTACATTTTCCACAGAATTTCATATTTTTAATATCCTTTCAATATATAAATAAATATAACATTATTAAATGTTTCATATAAATAATACTATATATATATATATATGAACGAATATCATCTAAAACAGGGCACTTTTTAGCTTTTTCTAGTGATTTTACTATCAAGAAGGCAGTTGTTTATTGAAAGCATTCTATTGATTTATTTCCTATGTTTATCATAAAATTTTTATGTTTTAGAAAACAAAAAAACATCTTGAAATATAACAAGATATTTTTTGTTAAAACATTTTTTGTTTTCATATTGATAAACTTCATTAATTATTATAGATTTTTAAATAACTGATAGCTTATTTTTTATTTGTTCTAATTCCTTAATTTT
>NZ_JBSQBC010000018.1:0-15206 GCF_053851675.1 Mycoplasma sp. 1781 | reverse complement strand
GCAAAAAATTCTTGAAGTAAGAGAAAAAATCTCACAGCTTCAAGCAGATGAAAATTCTGCTAACTTAAATGATGTTATTCAAAAACTTCAGCAAGCAATCACAAATAATCAAATAACTGATGACAACCAACCACTTGCAGATATAAATCACAAAAAGGACACATTGCAAAAAGCAATAGAAACAGCAGAAAATGAAAAAATTATAGCTAACAAAGAAACTGAGGCAGCACTAGATAATTTAGGTAAAACCATAAATGAAGCCAATTCTCTTGCAAGTTCAATGCAATCAGAACCATTGCTAAATGATGCAAAAAATAAATTAGAGCAAACAATAGAAGAAGCAACAGCTAAGAAAAATCACGGTCCTAAAAAACTAACTAATGCCGAAATCAATAATGCTAACAAAAAACTAAGTCAAGCAAAACAAGAAGCAGAAAATACAATAAATAGTATAAATAAGCAAAAGAGTGAAATAAGAACCCAGATTAATCAAAAAGCAAAGGATATTAAAGATTATGCAGACACTTTAGCTAAGAGCGAATATAAGGACATAAAGGATAAACTTGTCAAAGCTGTAAGCGATTTTGAAACACAAAACAAAAAAGAGCTAAACAACAAAACCAAGCAACAACTAGATGAAATTTTGAATGATTTAAGTTCAAAATTAACCGAAGCCAAAGCAGAACAAGCTAAAAAAGATGGTGACATTAAGGAATTTAATAAACAACAATTATTAAATTCAAAGGATGCATTAAATAATTTTTCAAGTACAATAACAAGTAACGATTCTGAAATGATCAAATTAAAGGAAGATATTAAAAAGGCTATAGATGAAACAGATAAAATTATAAAAAGTAGTCAATCAGAAAAGTATGAGGAACAAAAGAAAAAACTTGATAATCTAAAAATAACGGCTGAACAACAAAAGAAACAATTTGATGCAAGAATTCAAGAAGCAAAATCAGAACACGATAAAAAAATAAAGGAAGCTAATGATAAACTAACTGATCTAAGAAATGATGTAAACTCTAATAACTTAACAGAAGTTATTAACAAACTTCAAGAAGAAATCAACAATAACCAAAGCTCTAGCATTACTGATTCAATTCAAAGTATTAATAGCAAAAAGGAAGCATTACAACATGCTATCCAAATAGCTGAAGCAGAGAAAGCTGAGGTAGACAAAAAAATTAACAAGGATCTTGATGATTTCGAAAAAACATTAGAAAAAGCCAATGCAACAAAAAACGCGATGAATAATGAGCCTGAATTAAATAATCAAAAACAAACGCTTGAACAAGCGATAAATAATGCAAATAACATTAAAAATGCACATAAAAAAGCTCTAGATTCTCAAATAAAAGAAGCTAATAAAATCCTTGCAGAAGCTGAAAAGGTTGCAAAAGCTGCCCTTGATAATATCAATAACCAAAAATCCGAATTAATAAAGCAGATTCAAATCAAAGCTGACGAAATTCAACAATATATAACCCAAAATTTATCTAACGATAGTGCTTATAGACAAATCAAAAACGAACTAGAAACAATCCTAAGTAACTACAACAATAACGATAAGACAAATATTAATTCTAAAACTAAACACGACCTAGAACAGATCAAATCTAAACTTGATGCAGCCCTAGAAAAGGCAAAAAGAGATAAAGCGCAAAAAGATGCAGAAATTGCTGAGACAAATAAGAGACAACTTACAAAAGCTAAAAACGATCTGCAGGGTGTTGCAAATCGTATCATAACACGTGACCCTGAAATGACTAAGTTAAAAGAAAAACTTAACTCTGCCATTTCTGAGGCTATAAATGTACTTAACAGAGAAGAACACGAAAAATTTATTGAACAAAAAAATAAATTAAATAATTTAAAAAATGAAGCAAACAGTGCAATTACTAATTTTAATAACAGACTTCATACTGAGCAAGACCTGCATAAGAAAAAGCTTAGAGATGCACAAGCAAAATTAGATTCATTAAAGAAAGACCCAAACCGCGCAAATTTAGCTACCATAATTAATCAATTGCAACAAATAATTAATACAAATAAATCCATAAAAAATACTGACCCAATTAAAAGCATTTCAGATAAGGCTAGTGCCTTAGAACAAGCAACAACAGACGCTGAAACGCAAAGAGTAGCTGCAAATCAAAAAACTGATGCCGAGATTGCAAAATTAGAAATGACACTTGAAAAAGCAAATGCCACAAAAGCAAAAATGGCTAAGGAACCAGCATTAAGCGATTCAACAACTGCACTTACAAATACAATTAGCTCAGCACAACCAGCAGCTAATAAAACTGCTAAACTAACGGATGCTCAAATTATCGATGCTAATAGAAGATTAACGGCGGCTGAGGATGTCGCCAAAAAAGCTCTTGATGCTATTAATAAACAAAAAGAAACACTAAGAGCGCAAACTCAACAAAAAGCAGATTCAATTAAAGATTATATAAATTCAATCTTAAATAAAAATGAATACAAAAAAATTAAGCAAGAATTGCAAAATATTCTTGATACATACAATTCACAAAATAAGCCTAATTTATTAACTAAAACAAAAGCACAATTAGAAGAGATATCTAAAAATTTAGAAGATGAATTAAATAAGGCTAAACAAAAAAAAGAAAAGCAAGATAGTGATACAAGCATTGCTAATAAGAAAAAAGAAATTAATGAATTAATTGATAAAATTCCTTATCCAGATCCTAAATCACCTGAAGCAACCCAAGCCAAAACTGCATTAAAAAATGCTGTCGATAAATTAAATAATATCAAAAGTTTAGATCAAAAACAAACTGAGATATCTAATTTTAGCAGCCATATGCAAAAAAAGAAAAAACAGTTAGGTGCTAATGGCAAAAATCTAAAATATTCACAAAATAACGCACAAGCAGTCAAAAAAATAAAACAAAAGCTAAATTCAGCACAAAATATAGACCAAGCTAACAATGCATTACCAGATAATTGAGCAAATAAGATTGAAACATACAAAAATGTAATTAATAATTCATTTGATAACGGTGCAGATAAGAACAATTTAATAACAAGATTAAATCAAACCGTTCCTACCACAATAACGGATAACGGGGTTTATAATGAAAATGATTTAAAAAATGAAATAATTCAAAACTATAAGCGTCTTGCAAAAGAAAAAATTGACACATTAAGTAATATTCCTCAAAATGGAAGAAATAATATAAAGAGAAATATCGATAACATGCAAGTTCCTAGTGCTCATACACAACTATCCACATCAATCAATAACATTAAAACACTTGTTACAAATGCTACAAGACAAAACTTCGACTTATTCATTGATAAATTATCATATCCTGAAAATACAACACAATTAAGAACTGATTCTTTAAATACAAAAGCAAAAATTAAGCAGGATCTAACATCTAAAATTGATTATTCAAGCAAAACTTCTGTCGAAACGACTCTAAATACGCTAAAAACAAATATTGATATATTAAAAAATGAAATAGATAACATTAAACCAGAAGCAAAGAAAAATGAATTCTTAACAGAATTTTCTAAGACTGATCACAATAATATTTCAACACTATTGCAAAAAGTTAGATTATATAAACGAGAATATGAAAACAAAAAGCATTTAGCTCAACAAGCAATTTCACAAGTTTCTGATCAAAAAGAAAAGAAAAAGCTTCTTGAAAGGTTAAATAATCAAACAAATAGTATCCAAAACTTTGATACTATTAAAAATGATGCTAACAAACAGAAAGATAAAGAAATTAAGCAAAAGTCTAAGGAACTTCAAAAAGCTAAGGAAGATGCAAAGAAAATCATTGATCAAATTAATTATCCTGGTGGAAAGAAATCACCCGCTAAGGAAACTCTAAAACAACAAATCGATCAAGCACAATCAATTGATGAAATTAATAGATTAAATGAAAATAATAAGAAGATAAAAGATGCTGTTAAGAGGGCGCTTGACGCTATTGATAAATTAACAGATAATAATGAAAAAGAAAGATTAAAGAAAGAGCTTGATAGTACTATAAGCATCGATGGTCAAAATAGCGGTATTAAACATATTACCGGTAAGGCTATCATGAAACACCGTGAAGCATTAGAAAAGAAAAAAGGTAATATTCAAAAAGAAATAGAAAAGCAAAAAGATTCAGCAGACAAAAAAGATTTAATAAACCAACTAAAACACATCGAGACCGAAAAAGATCTTAATATGGTTAAGCAGCAATTAAAACTAATTAAAGAAAAAGATGCATTGAAGGAAGAAGTTTCCAAACTTGCATTATTTGATTTATCAAAACACCTAAATAAAAACGGCCAAACCGGCAGAGGAGGCTTGAACAGCTCACAGTTGTCAATGCTTAATAAAAGAATTTCTGATGCAACAACCGACAACGAACTGCAAACTATTAAAGCAGATATAGAAAGACAGAAACAAGCCGAGCTTAATGATTTAAAAATAACGCGGGCTAACGGCGGATATCAACCAGACCCATATGGTGGTGAAGGTACCTTTAATGATTATAGTGAAATGAAGAAATCATTATTTTCTATTATTTCGGGTATAAAAATAATAAAAGGACTACAAAATTCCGACGCACAACAGCAATTCTTTAATAATGGAACACAATTGCAAAATAAAATACTTTATCAAACAACAACCATAGATCAATATAAAAAAGTTAAACAGGAAGTAGAAAATTTTGCTAAGCGTTGAGAAGATGATAGTAAAACAAAAAATTGAGTAGTATTCTTTATTGAAAGAGTTGAAAAACATTCTACACAAAGTCCGCCTGAAGCCGGTCCATTCCCAGTAAATGTTGCGAGCGAACATATTGATCATATTAAAAAAATATTTGGAGATCAAGGAACAACACGTAAACAAGCCATAGAAGCAGAAAATAATTATCTAAAACATGTATTCTTTAATGCCAGAAGATTAAAAAAACTTGATTATGACTATCTACAATTTATTAAAGACTTAAAATTAAATCCATTCTTGGATGAAAATGAAAAATCAAAACTTGATGCGCAATTTAACAGATTTAAAGAAGCTCCTGATATAAGAAGCAAAGAAATAGTAGCTCTTAATATTGATTCTAGCTTGATTGGAAAAAGAACTAATACAAGGGATTTCTGAAGGGCAAGTTCACAAACCGCCTTTGTTGAATATTGAGTTTCAATGGTTGCTGAAGCATCAGAAAATATAATTAGTCAAGAAAACAAATATATATGAATTGATAAAATTACCCTAAATATTGATGAAAGAAAAGAAGTTGCTAAAAAACTATGAGATGAGTTTAAAACAAAATATAAGGATACGCTACTAAAAGGCGTTCTATTAGATAAAGACGGATTTCCTCAAAGACATGCACCGTTCTTTGAATAAAATATTTTATTGCAACATTAATTAATGATTTTCATAAATTAATAACTTAAACTTTTAACATTTTTTTATAACTAAACAATAAAATAAGGGGAAAATGCTGATTTATTAAAAAAATCAGCATTTTTTACTTTTTTTGACCTCAAATATATAATAATTTAGTTATAAATAAACTAAATAAAAATGAGGCAAAAATAATACTAAAAGACCAAAGAGTTCAAATGCCTAAAAATGTCAAAATCATTAGAAAAGATGATAATAAATATGTATATTATTGGAAGATGATAAAAAAATATCATTCGTTGCTTATACCGGGCAATATTTGGCAATAACTAAAATTTTTAAAGATTTATATATAGATGAACAATTCCCGTGTTTATCACTTTAAGTATAAAAAAATAAATATTCCATTTTTATGGAGTTTATTAAGTTAAAATAAAAGAATTTTTTCAGTAGTGTACAAAATTTTGTGTAAATTAATCACTAGCCTACCTTTTAGTAAGAGATTTGAGTATAGCAATTACACAAATCTAAATTTATTATGCAAAAACAACCAAACAACATGACAAAATTTGATAAATTTTCTTCCAAATATGTTGTTTGGATGTTTTAATTATTTAATCTTCTTTTTCAAAAAAATTGTAACTGATTAAAAACAGACCTTCAATTAGGAATAAGGTACCAAAAATAATAAATTAAAAAGTCCTTTTGGACTTTTTAATTTATTGATTCCAAGTCATAAATGGCTTTTTCAATATTAATCCCAATAATATTATGGACATAATGATAAACTGATGATTCCTTGTTTAAAAAAGCATCATTTGCGGTTTTTATTTTAATAAAATAATTTTCATGAAGCTGAATATTTGCATTAACGTCACATTTATATACTGTTTCTAATAGATATTTAAATTCTTTCTCAGCAATTTCTTGATCGCAAAAAACATAAAATGGTCAAAAATTATTTTCTTTATATTTAAACGTAATTAATGTTCCGCCTTTTCCATCATTGTTTATTATTTCACGAATTTTTTTTAACTGCTTTAATTTAAAATAAGAATTTTTTTTATTGGCAGTGATATTTTTAATAAAAACAGCATCTTTATTAAACTGACTATAAAACAATTCATAAGAACAAATGAAATATAAGCTTTCCTCAAAGTAGAAATTATATTGAGTTTCTTCATTGCTTATGTATGATTCATAATCAATAGAATTATAAAACGAAGATTTTGCAATTTTTTTATAAATAACAAAATCACCTAAATCAAGAATTGGTAATATATCATAATCTTCTTGATTTTTTATAGGACTTAATAAACGTGTGCAAATCATTCCTTTCTCCTTAAAATAAAAACCACAAGACACTGCACTTCTCGATATGGCTGCTATATCTCTATCCTGACCAATTTACAAGGTTACCGTTCTCATGGCTTTATTATTATACTATATTTGCAAGCATTTTATTATATTAAATTAATCCAAAAAAACACTTTGAATAAACTGCTTTATTTGCAACATTAACAAATGTCCCAAAATGAATTATAAAATGCGCCGAAGCGCAAATTTTAACGTCTGTTGTAATATTCAACAATTAATGATTCATCAATTTCTTTTGCAAACTCATTTCTTTCTGGCATTCTTGTATATGTAAACTTATTCCCATCACGAGTTAATCATGCAGCGGCTGTCATAACTTCAAGAGCGTCTTTAACATTTGCATTATTTTCTAATGAAGATTTAAGTTCGATTACAGAACCTGGTTTAATAATCATTGAAGGTATGTTTGCCTTATGTCCATCAACAACTACGTGATTATGGTTTACAAATTGTCTAGCCTGAGCTCTAGTACGAGCAAATCCTGCTCTAAATACTAGATTGTCTAGTCTAGATTCGACTAGTTGCAATAAATTAATACCTGTAACACCATCTTTTCTAGCGGCAATAGTAAATAGATTTTTGAATTGTCTTTCATTTAAACCATACATAAATCTAACTTTTTGCTTTTCATACATATGTAATTGGTAATCAGAAGGTTTCGATCTTTTGGCGCCATGTTGACCAGGCGCAGTCATTCTCTTCTTACCCTTTGTGAATTCTTTATTATTTTCTAGAAGCGATGTTCCATATCTTCTAGATTTTTTAAAAATTGATCCTAAGAATCTTGACATATTTTTTTTCCTTTCAATATGCAAAGACAATTAAATAATTCTTAATTTATATTTTTTTCTCTAATGATTTCGGTTAAACAGCTTCCTTACTATCAAATTTATAAAACAAAGAAAAAACTTTTAAATAATATTATTTATGCTGTTGTCAATGCTTTACAATTATACCTTATTTTTATTGTCAATAACTAATTATTTTCGCAAGAAATATTTATTCAGTCAAATTAATCAATGGTTTATCATATTTTATTGTAAATTTATACATAAACTTCTTGATTTTTTTTGCAATATTACCTCTAGTATTATTTTTTTCTTGAATCACAAAAATTAATTTTTCGTATTTAGCATCATATTTAATAGCCATTCATTCTCTTTGCTCAAAATTAAACTTTGCGACATACTTTGTATCACTATCCTTAAAATTTTTTCTAACATCTTCAATTGTGCTAACTTTTAATTGGGCAATTGAATCCTGCATATATAATTTAGTCTCAAAGTCAACAACATTTGACGGATGACAATCATAAACAAATTCACTAATAATCAATTTATTTGATAGGTCCAAATTTTGGTCACATATATCATCATATCTCATTTCTTGAGTTTGATAATAATTTAACATATCGACTAAAATATTAAAAAATAAAAATGCATCATACTTGATTTTTTTATCATTACTAAAATAAACCTGATAATCTTCATTAAAAAACATAAAATCAGGTTTTTCTATATTTTTTGAATCAAATTTTCAACTAAAACCAAGATTAATTTTATATTTATTAGCTATGTTTGTAATATTCTCCTTCTTGCAAAGATTTGATGTAGCAATACTTTTTAAATTTTTAAAGTCATTGTTTGTATTTGTGTAATTATTAGTAAAGGATAAATAATTTATCACAAGGTCAGAGATATCAACCAAATCATATTGAATAAAATATTTTTGTTTATTATTTCTTCTATATAAATAGACCTTTTCATAGTCAAACGAAAATTTAAAAATATAATCGACATTTTTAAGCAATGCAAGTTTAAAAATTGAAAATTTCAAATAATTAGGCTTATCAAGCTTAAATGTATCTTTTAAAACTGTATAAGCAATATCATTTTTTCCAAGAATTTTCTTAACAAATGAATCTTGTAGTGCGCTGGAAATTACACCTATTTTAAGAATATGATTAGCGTTTTTAGTGAAGTTTTTACTTAAAAGAAAATCAGTGTATTCCTTTAATATTTTCCTAAAATTTAAATTACGCATTTGCGTATTACTATCCTTAACTAAGTCTATTGATACTTTTGTATATTCGTCTAGAATATATTCAATTATTTTATGATTTAATGGTTCATTATTCTTACCATATAACGAAATAGCAAAATTATTATTATCATATTTATGAAGATATATGATGACCACAAAAGCTTCGCTAACACTGTTTGTAAATGAACAAAATGCTCTGCTAACAGGTTCATTTTTCTCATAACCATATGAGTCTATATGATCACCATTGATTTTATCAATTAATTCATTTTCAAAAAAAGCTAAAAATTTATGGCTGCCATCATTTGCAATTAAAATTGATTTTTTATCCTTGCTAACATTAGATAAAACATTCTTAATAGCAAATCCTAATAATTTAATAGTAACCTCATTAAAGTTATCATATCCTGCCTTAATTTTAGCAATAATGTGATTGTTTCTACTAACGAAATTACTATTTATTTTATTATTTGTAGATTCATAGAAATTAGGAAATAATTTCAGCTTCATATTTTTTATCCTTTATTTTATAAGTTCTTCTAGCTTAACAAGAAATTCATCTATTGCTTGTTTTGGTGATATATCCCTTCTTATTTTTTCAATAAGGTTATTCTCAACTAATATTTTAATATATTCCCTAAATTTAGATTCTTTTATATCGATGAGATCACTAAAGGGGATCAGGTCATTATCAAAGATATTTTTTAAAACTAAATCATTCGCAATATTTGAATAGTTGTGTTTTTTTATCTCATTTTTAAAATTTTTTGTGGGAAAAATATAATCAAGTTGATAGCTCAAATATTCAATTGGCGTTAAATAAAGAGGCCTCCCATCAACAATTTGCTCATGCTTATTATTTTGATTATACATTCAATCTAAAAAAAGATTTATGACCTCATTTTTCGCGCCTACAGCCGATTTGATTGCAGAGAGAAATAAACCTTGGATAAAAAATGAGCCTTTTTTATCTTCTTTAGTTTTACGATGAGGCACATCTAAAATCAAAAAATCATCCTGATGATTTAAGAAATATTTTAAATTATACTTATATGCTCTAGTTGTTATGAACGTAAAAAGTTGGTCTTGTAGCCCTTCAATAGTTATTTTTTTTGTAACATCAATATCAATTTTTTTTGATTTTAGGGCAGTATAGAAGTTTATAAGGGTTTCTCTAAATTCCTCATACTCATTCCTATTTATTTTAAAAATATTGGCATAATCTATTTTAAAATCTTGATTGTATTTAAGAAAATAATTATTAAAGTCAGATCCAGCTTTTTTAAATAAGGTCTCAAAAATATAATTTTCGATATGCTTAACAAATAAAATACTTGTATTATCTTCATTAATTTCCATTTTTTTTATAAGATCAACAAACTCATTAAACATATCATCATAGCAAAGTATTTTATTACTTAAATAATTAATTAATTCCTCATTTTTTTTATCTGCACTAGTTGGTATGAAACTTCTTATTATATTAATAATTTTAAAATTTTTAAATCTAGCTAAAAAAGGCTCTGATGATTCTTTAATTTTGTCATAAATTGAATAAAAGTAATTAATTAATAATCTTTTATTGACAATAAGCATCTCTGAACTAATGCCAACAGGTAGGCTAAAAATTTCATTTCGATTATCAAAACCAAGACGATTATTGTAATCTAAAATCTTTTTCTCAATATTACTCTTTTTTGCAATATCGGTTAGTTCAACTAATCGGTTATTATAATGAATAGCCGAAACAATAGAAGGGTAGGAAAGAATTAAGGAAGGTGTTCTACTATCTTTGATATTTAGCTCTAAAATAACTTTATTATTAATGTTTTTTTTGTCAAATGAGTTGCGAATTCTAATCTTGTGATTGGCGTATTTTGAATCAAGGGTATCATTGAATTTATTAACTAACTCTACAATAGTGGCAAATGCTTTCTTTTCATGGGTTTCTACAAACGGAACCATTAAATTAACATTATCATCTTCACTGACTTGACAAGAATTACAAAAAGCCACGCTAAGTGGCGAAAAAATCATAGGAATAATTTTAAAAATTGTTTTCTTTGACATACTTATTATTTGATAATACGTGAGGAAATAACTCTTGCCGCAATAGTACCGTCATTAGTTGCAGTTGTAATTTGTCTGATATCCTTAGCTACAACATCACCAACAGCAAAGATATTTTTGGATTGCGTCTCCATATTTTTATCAACTATTATAAAACCACGCTCATCTAACATTTCTTTGTTAGAAATAAACGATGTCGCAGCCTTAAAACCAATATAAGGAAAAACTGCCTTAATATTCATTTCTTGAATATTTCCATCAATTTTGACAATAATACTTTCTAATTTATCTTCACCTTGAAGTTTTAATATTTCAGAGTTATAATGAATATAAATATTTGCATGCTTTTTTGCATCGTTAATAATTTTTGCTTCAGCTCTAACTATGTCTCTTACAAAAATGTGCACCTCTGATGCGGTTGCTGCTAAAAAAGTCGATTCTTCAAATGCTGAGTTTCCACCACCAATAATTGCACATGGTTCATTTTTATATAAGGCGCCATCACATACAGCACAATAAGAAACTCCACGTCCCCTAAATTTTTCAATATTTTCAATTGATAATGGTACCAAATTAGTCATTCCACTAGCAATAACAACAACTTGTGCATAATACTCATCACCGTTTTCTAAAATAACTAATTTTTCATTATCGCTAATGTTCCTAATTTCTACAACTTTTCCATAAATATATTTGGCTCCATTTTTTCTTGCTTGATTTAACATACTTGTTGCTAATTCAAAACCACTTATAAAATCAAAACCAGGATAGTTTTCAATCTTAGATTGTTGAGCGATTTTACCGCCGGGAACAGATGATTCAATAAAAGCTACATTATACTCATTTCTAGATAAATATAAAGCTGCTGTTAAACCAGCTGGACCTGCACCAATAATTAAAACATCAAATACTTTTTTCATTTTTCTCCTTTTTTAAAAAAATAAACATTAGTTTTTTAGGCTAACGTTATTTTTTGATCCTCTGCTTCTTTACGACTTAATAGATCTCTTCTTAATAGACCTTTGTTGTCATTTTTAGGTTCATAAACAATAAAGTAGAATATTTTATGAGTTCATTCTTTCTTATATTTATACACCTTATAAACATTAAAGTTTAGCTTAATTACAAATTCAAATAGAATTAATAAAACCGTACCAACGACCATATATAAAGCTGAAATTACCTTATAGATACCATAATTATCTTGACGTAATGGTTCCATTCCAAAACGTAGAATTCCATAAAAAATAATATATAATGCCCCAGTGGTTCCGGGTCTTAATCAGTTGTAATTGTTTAAAATTCAAACAAGCAAGATATAAGCAAATAAGTTAGCAATTGATTCATATAGGAATAATGGAAGACGATAGTGTCCATTAATAAACATATGGTCTCTAATCAACTTAGGTAATATCTTAAATGCAAACGATGTTTCAGACATAATTTGTCCATAAACTTCATGATTAGCAAAGTTTCCTCAACGACCGATAGCTTGACCAATGAAAACAGCAGGTAAAATAATAGAAAATGCTTTTCTTAAATTTATCCTCTTTGGATTTTTTGAAAATACAATGTATAATACACAACAAATTGTAGCAGTAATAACCCCACCATGAATAGATAAACCTCCTTGCCATACATAAAATATTGTATATCAAGGCCCATTTGGTCATCCTCTATGTTCGATTAGTTGTTGAACGACAAAGATAAATCTCGCACCAACAATAGCGGTAGGCAAAGCAATAAAAATTAGAATTGCTAATTGCTCAAAGGAATATTTTTCTCTTCTTCAGAAATAAGCAACTGTCAGTATTGCACATATCATACCTAACATTAAAGTTAAAGAATATACGTGAAAAGGGCCAACTTGAAGACTAACGCCTGCATAATCCTTCATACTTTCTCCCTTCATAATAAAAAATAATAAAGAATTACTTATATATAATTTATATAAATTATATTTTAATTTAATAAATTTTTATGATGATTTTAATATCTTACTTAAATACTGACCAGTATATGAGTAGCTAACATCAGCAACTTGTTCAGGTGTTCCAGTTGCAACGATATTGCCTCCATACTTACCTCCATCAGGGCCCAAATCAATAATATAGTCGGCACTCTTAATTACATCGAGGTTATGTTCAATAACTATAACTGTATCGCCATTATCGACAATTCTATTCAAAACATTCAATAAATTTTGTACGTCATAAGAATGAAGGCCAGTTGTTGGTTCATCTAAAATATATAACGATTTACCAGTAGGTTTCTTTTGCAAATAAGTTGCTAATTTAACTCGTTGTGCTTCGCCACCAGATAATGTTGTTGCATTTTGTCCAAGTTTTATGTATCCTAAACCCACATCAATTAATGTTTGCAATTGATCTCTAATTTTAGATTTTTGAATAAAGAATGTATATGCCTTTTCGATAGTCATATTTAGCACATCATTTATTGACTTTCCATGATATTTTACTTCAAGAGTTTCATAATTATATCTTTGACCATCACAGTGATCACACGTCACATATACATCGGGTAAAAAATGCATTTCAATTTTAATAACACCATCACCCTCGCATTTATCGCATCTGCCTCCGGGTATATTAAATGAAAATCTTGATTTAGTAAATCCCCTAATTTTTGATTCTTCTAAATTAGCAAATATTTCTCTAATATCATCAAATACACCAGTATATGTAGCAGGATTAGATCTTGGTGTTCTCCCAATTGCACTTTGATCAATTTTAATTAACTTATCGACTTCTAAAAATCCATTAATTTTTTCGTTTTTAACAAGGCTATAATAAGCCTTTCTATTCATCGCGTTTTCCAATTCCTTAACCAATTCTTGATTAATTAAGGAAGATTTACCAGACCCAGAAACACCAGTAATTGCAATAAATTTACCTAACGGAAATTTTAACGTTATATTTTTTAGATTATTAGCAGTAGCTTTTTTTAATGTTAATACTTTACCATTACCAGAACGCCTTGATTTTGGCACCTTAATTTCAAGCTTTTTTGCAAGATATTGGCCAGTAATGCTCTCATTTGTACTCATTATTTTTTGAATATTGCCACTAGCAACAATTTCTCCACCGTACTCACCAGCTTTTGGACCAATATCAACTATAAAATCAGCATGTCTTATTGTATCTTCGTCATGTTCAACAACAATCAAGGAATTACCTAAATTAACCATTTTTCGCAATGAATTCAGTAATTTTTCATTATCTTTTTGGTGCAAACCAATTGAGGGTTCATCCAAAACATATAAAACACCTGTTAAATTAGCACCAATCTGTGTTGCTAACCTAATTCTTTGAGCTTCACCGCCAGAAAGCGTTTCTGCTTTTCTATTTAGGGTTAAATATTGTAATCCAACATTGATAAGAAAATCTATTCTATGATTTATTTCTTGCAAAATAAGATTAGTTATTTCTTTTTCGAGCTCAGTCATTATTATATTATTAATAAATTCTTTAAGTTCTTCAATGGACATATTGCATAATTCATATATATCCAAACCATTAATTTTAGTAGCAAGGGCAAATTTATTCAATCTTTTTCCGTGGCATTCATCACATTGAGTATCAGACAAATAACGAGAATAATACATTCGCATTTCATTTGATGAAGTATCAAGGTATTTACGCTCAATTTTTTCGCAAACACCTTCAATCCTTTTGTTACGTTCATATTTAATTCCATTTTCAGAAATAATAGTATAGGAAATTTCCTCCATCGAGCCATATTTTAAAATATTTATATGTTCCTTAGATAAATCACCTATTGGCACGTCTTTTGGAATTCCATAGTAGCCTAACATTCTATCAAATTCCTGCCACTCAAGATTGCGAGAATTAATAATATTTTTATAAATTAATATTGCACCTTCATTTATTGACATTGTTTTATCTGGACATATTAAATCTCATGATGCTTTTTGCAAGACACCAAGTCCCTTGCATTTATAACACATTCCATTTGGTGAGTTAAATGAAAAAAGTCGTGGTTCAATTTTTGGCATATTAAAATCGCTGTATTTACAGCTATGTGTTGTTGAATATGTGTTTGTTTGTCCTCCAACAACCTCAATAGTCACCAATCCATTAGAATAAGATAAAGCAATCTCGACAGCCTCAGCAACACGTGACATTGTTTCTTTATCATTTGATAAACTAAAGCGGTCAATGATTAAGTCGATGTTTCACCTTTTATTCTTATCCAAAATTGGGTCTTTTTCTAGTTCCAAAAAGGACCCATAGGCTTTTATTAGGAGAAACCCGGCCTTTTTTATTTTTGCTAACGGGGT
>NZ_JBSQBC010000017.1:0-17758 GCF_053851675.1 Mycoplasma sp. 1781 | reverse complement strand
TGCCTTTGCTGAACCAGAAATAATGTTTGAACCCATAAAAGCAAGATTGGGTCTATCTGTCAGATTATCATAATTAGTTTGTGCATCAATAATACTATATTTTTCAATTGCATCGCTTTCGCCAGATAACGAGGATTGCGAAACAAATAAGTCTTTTGCCGCAATAATTCTAACATCACCAGGAATAATATCACCAGCTGCTAAATGGACAATATCACCAACAACTATTTCGTCCATCGGTATTTCCTTTAGAACCCCATCACGCTCAACCAAACAAGTTGTCTCAATAATTTCAATAAGTTTATTGGCACTAGAAGCAGATTTTTGTTCTTGAATAAAGTGAATAATACTGCTGGCAAAAACTATTACCAGAATAATAATGACAGTTATATAATTAACTTCATTATACTTACCACTGCTTATTGGCAATATAATATCGACTACAGCAGTAATAATTGTAAGTATAAAAAGAATAATATTAAACAAATTAAAGAAAGAGCGGATTAATCTTTTTCCAGCAGTGTCAGCCCCTTTTTTGGAAATTTTATTTACACCATATTCATCGCGGTTTTGCTCAACTTGTTTTTCAATCTTGATACCATTTTTAGAAGATTTATATTTTTCAAATAAAAGTTCTACATCACTAATAGATGCTTCAACTAGTCGCTTATTTATCGGATTATTTTTTGCCAAATCTTGCTTAGATAATTTAATATTTTGACTTTCAATATTATTAACCTTTGCTTTCTTCATTATTCACCTCCTTTATATTTAAAATATGTTTAAGGAAGCAGTAATTCTACATAATTAACAAAATGTGCTTAGTGAAAACACAATATTTGTACTACTTCGATCACTACTTTGTACTTCCATTAAGTCACCTTTCCATTTTATATTTACTTAATTTTACATTAAACAACAATTTAAAAAATAAAAAAGTAATAAACATACCTCTTAATATCTAACTTTCATATAACTGTTCTAATTCTTTTTCAGAAAGATTATAAAGGTCTCCGTTTTTAACTATTTGACCATTATTAATAAAAATATATTTAGAAAAATTATTTCTAAGGACATTTAAATCATGAATATTAACTAAAACTGTTGTGTTATATTTCATATTGATATTTTTTAAAATTGACATTATATCCTTTGATGTTTTAATATCTAGTGAACTAGTTGGTTCATCAGCTAAAATAATATCAACGTCTCTTAGCAAAATTTTTGCTATTTCAACACGTTGTTTTTGTCCGCCTGATAAATCAGAAATTTTTGTAAAAATCTTATCTAAAATTCCTAAGGAGTCGAGAACATTATAAATTTCTTGTTTTTGTGATTTAGTTATTATTTTTAACAAGGAAAATAACACATTTTTATATTTTGAATAAAAATGCAAAATATTTTCATAAACATTTAACGACTCAATAAGATTTGTTTCTTGCGAAAGATAACCAACTCTCTTTACTATTTTTTTTCATTGTCGTTTTGAAATGTTCTCTATATCATATTCATTAATAAAAAGTTTGCCTTGACTAGTTTTTAGTTGTTTTAGAATGGCATTAAACAATGTAGTTTTTCCTGAACCAGATCTTCCTATAATAGCAATCATTTCACCTTGATTAATTAACAAATTTATATCATTTAATATATTCATCTTTGATCTTGGGTATGCGGCATAATAATGCTCAAATTGAATTTTCTTCATATTTTAATATTATATTGTAATTTTTAACATATTAATATAACGCAATTATGCAAAAAATAAATTTACATCATATTAATATTAACAAATAGGGCTGACATTATAAATTCTCAATAAATTAAACTTAAAAGACATAAATAAAAAACTCCCAATTAAAGAGAGATTTCCATGTTTAAACAATAGCTTTAATCATTACTTAAAATCTGGTTCTATACCTAAATTTTTAAGAATTTCAACAACAGTTTCCTTCATTTCCTTTGAAAATGAATCAAATATGGATTGTTCATCATCTGTTAATCTGATTTTTGGTAAATGACGATAACCATTTCTTCCTAAAATTACAGGTAATCCAAAATAAACACCACTATTTTCATACTCTTGTGGGAGTTTAACTCCTAATGAATAAATTGCTTGACGATCAGTTAAAATTGATTGCGTAATTTCGGCTAGGTTTTCACCAATTCCAAAATTTGTAATTCCTTTTCCAGTAATAATTTCAAATGCTTCATCCTTAACTTTTTGATTTAATTTTTGTAATCATTCTTCCGAAATTGTATTATTTGCTAATCAATCCTTTAATGAACCAAGTCCTATTCTTATTTTTGAAAACGGAATTAAACATCTTGCTCCGTGTTCTCCAATAACGAATCCAGTGATCGATCCTGCCTTAACATTAATTTTTTCAGACAGGAATTTTTTCATTCTAGCGGTTTCAAGAATTGTTCCAGATGATATAACTCTTTCAGGAGCAAATTTTGTGATTTGTTGATATATTGAAGCCATAATATCAACCGGGTTTGAAGCAATAATAGTAATACCGTTGAAACCTGATTGCTTTATTTTTGTTCCTATTTCAGCAATTAATTTAGCATTATCTGTTAATAATTCAAGTCGATCTTTTAAAACTCCATCCTTCGGTTTTACCGATGCAGTAATAACAATGATCTCAGCATCTGCTAAATCTTGATAAGTTCCAGCCACAAATGTTGAACCGCTTTGTAACATCGAACATGCAGCATCATTCAGATCTTTAGCTTGTGCTTTTGCATATTCAACAAAAGCATCAACCAATACATAATCAGCCTCAATCGATTTATTCAATGAAGCATATAAATAGGCCGAACCAACGGCCCCAACGCCAATAATTCCTATTTTAGTCATTTTTTTGTCCCCCCATTAATTCGTTAATTTTTTTAGCCATAACGATATTAAACGTTTTTAATCCGGTTTCTTCAAATGGATCTATCTTCATAAGATGTGCACTCATTATTGATGCACGATGAATAAAGGAAACAATTCAACCCAATGTTTTGTCCTCTAAATCACTAATAACTATATCTATAAAAGGTATTTGAATACCTAGATAATAATCCTTAGTTGCTTGCAATAATGCCTTATTTACATTGTTAAATGTTTTCTTCATTAAAAAATTAAGTTCATCGCCATCATTGTCATTAACAATAGCTATATTGAAGTCAAACATGGGATTTTGAACCAAAACATGAGTATTAAACATTCTTCTTTGCTTATTATAAAACAAATTAGCAAACGTTTTAGTATCAGAAGGATGAATAAATGTGTTAACCTGTATCCCTTTATAACTTCGATATGAAGACGAAACCAGATACATAGCAAATAAATCATTTAAACATTTATAAATTTTAGATCCCGAAACAATATTCTCAATTGCAAAAATGTCTTTCTCTTCATGATTGCGATCTTGTTTATTAAATATATATCTAACTAGAGCGTAACGATATGCACTATTATTTTCTAAATTTGTGTTACTAAAATATTCATTTGCTTCTTTTGCACCTTCAATATAATCATCAATGTCAATATTAGCACAAGCAAGAGGCAATAAAACTGCTGCTGAATAGTTTAAATATCTTTCAGGGGTATTATCTAATAAAACTAAATGATTATAATTTTTTGTTTGAACAAGATTGAATAATTTTCCATAGTTGTTATTAGTTGTTATAAAAATATAATTGGTTGCATTATTTCTGCCAACCTGTACATTAAGTAATGTAACCAATTCTCTAAAAACAATTAAGCTCTCAATATCCTCTCCATTTTTTGATA
Organism: Mycoplasma sp. 1781; assembly: GCF_053851675.1. Taxonomy (NCBI): domain Bacteria; kingdom Bacillati; phylum Mycoplasmatota; class Mollicutes; order Mycoplasmatales; family Mycoplasmataceae; genus Mycoplasma; species Mycoplasma sp. 1781. The sequence goes on along the minus strand of NZ_JBSQBC010000017.1, from coordinate 13,971 downwards.
TAACATTAATTGCAAATGACCTATTTTCTAAATATTGAATTAGGTTTAAGATATCTATTCCTTCATAACTTTCATCAACATACATAATCTCAATTCCACAATTGTTTCTTAAGCGGGAATTCGCTAGGCCTATTATACTCTTTGATTGAATACATATATGTTGTGGAGCAATGACAACAAAGGTTTGGATTTTTTCATCATTAAAAAATTTGACAATTTTTTTTATCTTTGAATAATCACTCCTTTGGATATTTCTATCAATTTCAAAAAAACCAAAATTTTTATATCCTTCAATCTCTTTGGATTTTATTTTATCATTAATATCGTTAATAATATCCTTATATTTACCACTAAATAATTTAGAGTCAATAACCTGGTCAGATAAAAATTCTATCTTACTTCTAATCGCCATAATGTATTCCTTTATTTGTAAAATCAAGCAATTTATCAAACTTAGCGCCATTTTTATCAAGTTTAAAACTAAAAGGATTTCTTAATTCCTTTGGATGAATTTGCTTAAATGAAAAAATAAGTTCGCCATTTGCTGCTATATCAATAATTATTAGTTCTTTAATGTCATTAATCTTAAAAAATGAATTCAAATTACTTATATAATAATCACTAACTTCAGAAATGCCTAAATAACCAACATGGTTGGTTTTGGTTATAAGAGTTATAAATTTGCTTGAAATTTTGTAAACTTTTGCCTTTATTATTTGACCGACTGAATAACTCATCTTTTTCCCTTTTAAATGTACTTAGTAGCATATAAATTATATGCTAAATAACAAAAAATAATTATGATATCCAAAGTATATTTTATATTTTCAAAGCAAAATAGCATATCTATAAAACTTACTCTTAAATTCAATATTAATTACAACATAAGTAAAAAGAGATTTTTTCCTCTTTGCAAACTAAAAAGTACTATAATTGAATCATAAATTTATGAACAGGGGTGCCCATTAAGGCTGAGAAATACCCTCGTTAGCTGATCCAGATAATACTGGCGTAGTGAGTTCTTATTTTTTGGTCATCATCCCTTTTTAATTAAATTGAAGGGATTTTTGTTTTATGAAAAATAAAAAAATAGCGTTTATACTAAGCCTAAGCACTCTAATGTCCACATTTGCCTTTATTTCTATTGCGTGCAGTGCAAAGCAGGATGCTAATTTAACATTAAAATTTGTTATAAATGAGCCTTTTTTTGGTAATAAAAAACATCTATTTTTTAGCAAAATTTTATCTGAATTTAAAAAGAAAATAAATAAGGATGCAACAATTAAAGTAAGATACGTTTCAGCAAATAATGATATAGCTGGTATTGTTAGAAAAAAAACAAGCAACATTGCTATCATTACGACTCCTTTATTTATCAGAAACAATGATCAAAATATTATTCCTATTTTGCAAACTATGACTAGGGCATTTAAATTTGATAAAAATTTTAATGATAGCTACTCAGATGGATCAAACACTGACAAATTAAGAATTATTGCTGCTAAATTACAAAAATTGTTTAATAAAAAATCATATACCGCATGAACCGATGAAGAATATAGTTGAAATGGAAATATATACGAATATTTCTATGCAAAAAATAATGAATTAGTTGAATACTATCGTGGCATTATAATGATTCAAGGCACAAATGAAGAAAGAGAACAAATTAAAAAAGCATGAGACAATAAAGATTGAAATACTTTTAGAAATTTTGGTATTGTGACCGGTAAGGAAAGCAGCGGTTCAAAATATATTCTACAAGAAGCATTATTCAAAAAGCATTTTAATCTAGAAAACAATAAATTTAATTCTTTTGCTGAAGATAAAATAAAAAATATCGAAAAATATACACAAGGAGAAGCAAAAAATATAGCGAATGGTTCACTTAAAAAATATCATATTGTTTTCGATGAAATGGCCTCGTTTGCCTATCGCAATAATAAAAGGGGCAAGTTTTACACCCCTGATGATGAGAATGTTAAAATTGAATTTTTAACGGCCACTGATCCACTAAAGTATAATGTTGTAGTGGTTAATAAAGATGATTTCAATATGGAACAAATAAACTATTTAAAAAATATAATAATAGACTTATGAAGAAATAACGAAGATGATTATGGTCCTACCGTAGGATTTAATGGCTACAAAATAATTAATGATGTTGATAAGGAAGTAATACAGCCTTATAATAAAATATTTAGTTAATATGTGATTAAAAAGAAACATTTTTAAAGAACAGTTAAAATTAGGCAATACTATTTTAAAAAACGGACCATATCGGCTAGTTTGAAAAATAGCATTTTTTGTTTTTATTATTTTACTAATTATAGCTTCAATCTATATTGTTAATTTTAGTTTTGCACCATCAGGTATTAATCTCTTTATTAAAAATTTAAGGGATTTTTTTTCTCCAAGTAGTTTTAGTAATATATATAAACAAAATCTCTTTTATATTTCTTTTTTGTTTTTATGAAATAGTATAAAAATAATTTTCCTAAGTACAATTATTGGATTCATGCTCGCATTTCTCACTTCATATTTTTCTAATATTAAAACCAATAGCAAATATATAGCTATTCCATCTAAAGTTATAGTAATTGCTTTAAGAATTTTTCCAGAATTGTTTTTTGTATATTTATTTAAAATTTCTTTTGATAAAAAACTAGCGATAGCATTAATTTTTTGTTGATTTACATGACTTTGATTGCATGAGTATTTTTCACAAATAATTGAGAATGCTAATTTTAGTATTTTTTATCATTTGGTAAAATCACAGCACTCAAGACAAAAGGCTTTTTGAACAGAAATATGACCTCAACTTAGAAAAAAATTCATAAGTTACTTCATCTATGCATTTGAAACAAATTTACGTTGGTCAGCAATACTAGCTAATATTGGTTTTTTAGGAATAGGAATTTTAATAAATCCTCAAATTCAGCCAATAAATTATACAGAACTAATAATACCTTTGTTAATACTAGTTTCCTTCTTGTTTTTAGTGGAAATTATTAGTGAAAATATAAACAAATTCCTATTTGAATCTCGAAAACAAGATAATATCAATTTTAAGAAATATCAAACTAATAATATAATCAAAAAAACTTTTATTTCACTATTTATTTTACTTACCTTTGTGCTAATTTGCATAGCTATAAAAGATTTAGCTCATGAAAAATTTTATGAGACCGAAGCTACTGGCTTTTTAAATAATATGTTTAAGGGGAGTTGAAAAGATATAATTTTTAGCTTTAGCGAAGATGGAATTTTTTGGATTATCATTCAATTTGCATCACTTGTATTCTTAACCTTCATTTTAACATATTTTATTTCATATTTTAGAATGCTATTAATGTCTAAATCAATAGTAGGAAAACATTTAAGTATCTTCTATAAGTATTTAAATATATTAATAAGAGCAATACCTGCTGTTATTATATTTCTAATGCTTTCTAATCTTTTTGAAGAATTGTCAGCATCATTTGTTTTTGCTTTTGGTATCCATAGTGCATCTTCAATATCAAGAAACTTATATCAGACAATTAATAACATTAGTATAGAAAAAATAAAAGAATTAAAAAAACTAGGCTTCTCTAATTTTTTGATATATAGAAATTTTATTCGCCCAAAAATTAGACTAGATTTCATTAGCTTTGCAAGCCTAGAACTAGAAAAAATAGCTAGAAATTTTATAATTTATGGTTCTTTGTCTTCTTCATTATTAGGCCAAAAAACAAATCTAACAAGAGCAAAAGATATAGCTGATGTTTCGCCTTATTTGTGAATAGGTTTTATTATCATTGCGCTAATCAGTTTCACTTCATATTTCATAAGATTTAGTATTAAACAAAGAAATTAAAATAAAAGACAGATAATCTGTCTTTTATTTGTTTATGTCAGTCACCTGAAATGGTACGCCCTAGAGGATTCGAACCTCTGACCCAATGGTTAAAAGCCATTTGCTCTACCTTCTGAGCTAAGGGCGCTTCTGGTGCCCAGAACTGGACTTGAACCAGCACGGCCATTACAGCCAACGGATTTTAAGTCCGTAGCGTCTACCATTCCGCCACCTGGGCATTAATTGATTAATGCTTAAATATTATAATATATTTTTTAAAAAATAAAAAAAATTAATTTTTGTAAATTCTCAATTATTTTGCTACATTGCAATTCTCAATTATTTTCAACATCCTATAGTTTAAAATAATTATAAGAGGTAACGGGAAATATAAAAAAATAGAAATCCAGAATTTAGCAGATTTTAAGAAAAAAAGAAAAGATATTTATACCGATATAACTAATTAAAAAATTAAAAATAAACCAAATCGCCATAAAACACGAAGTTAGCCGTTTTACGGTCTCTAAAATTAAAAAATCTATAAATTTTAGTGGGACATTTAATGTCTCGCACAAAAATAAGGGAAATAAATATAAACAAAAGTTTAGTGATGATCTTGTAGATTCTGAAATTGAAAAAATCAGAGATTTTAGTTCTTTTGTTTTTGATCAACCCAGAGATAGAACTAGAAATGTTACTATGGCAATTTATTATAGAACAAAAGGTTCAATAATCTCTTTAAAAACTCTTTACAGACGCACTTTAAAAAGGGGCTATGCAACAGAGCACTCGCACAAAGCGACTAGAAAAGAAGCTAAAAGAAACGCAAAAAATATTTTAAATAACACAATTCCAGAAACAATATTTTATTATGCAATAAATAGCAAATTATAGAATCTTAAAACAATAGAAAAAAATGCAGTAATAAAAAATACCTGGAAAAATCTTTCTCCAGGTATGATCGTTGGGATCGATGCTACGCCAGACACAATGGGATTGGGTGAAACTTTTCATACTCACCACGCTATTGGTCCTGCCACTAGTAGGCTTTAGCAGTCCGTGTGTCTAAAGAGGAAACCGATATTGGTTATATGAATCTGCTTGAAAAACTTTTTAGAACACATGGAATTCCGCAGATTATAAGGACCGATAAGAGAACAATTTTTTGAAAAAAGAGTTTTCATGTACACCTATTACTGAGTATTTGCAATCCTTAGGCTTTAAAGTTCAAACTTCTAGTGTTTTGCAATTTAAGTCTTTTGTTGAAAGGTCTTTTAAAACTGCTCAATTAAATTATCCCATATGCTTTAAAATAAAGAATATAAAACATTGAACAGAAATTAGTAAAATTGAAGACCAATTAATAGATTACTTTAATTTTATATCTCCAAAATTAAAAAGAAATAGCGATAAAAACTGTTTTAGAAAAATAACTGAAGGCGATCCTGGTTGGTATGTTGATTATCATTTTAAAAACAAAAGTCATTTTGGTGCAGTTAAGTACCTAAACGAATATTATGGCCCAGTTGATACTGACGGCAATAGAGTTAATTTTTCAAAGAAAATAAAAGTTTTATTTTGTATGAACTCAGGTGGTGAATATTTTTTTAAAACTCCGGAAAATCATTACAAAGCAAGTAGTGATTTATCTAACTTTAACTCACAAGAGATTTTTTAATAGGTAAAAATCTTGACGTTTGAGACGTTTTGACTTATAAATTGAGTTTGATAGTCGTAACGCATAAGTCAGTAGTTTCAACATTTACGGATAAGTTTAATTACTTGATTAGAAATTTAGAAAAATTTAAATTAAATACATCAGGTTTAAAGGAAGAAATGAGCCACCTAAAATCAATGTTTAAAAGTACAATTAACCAATCCAAATATGAATAAATTTAAAAAATAAGGGCCGTAAGGTTAATTTAAAAATATATTACTATTTAATTTTTTTCAAAATATATAGATTGACAAAAAAATAATAGCAAAGTGTCACACTTTGCTAATTTTCCTGATTACTAGTTTAAATTTTTAGGTCTTAAAAAATAAATTTGATATCATAAGTTTAATAAGGATTTTTAAACTATAAAAATGTTGCAATTTGATTAAGAATTAACACTTATATTACTTTTATAAATTTAATTAAAACTTCTTTAGCAATGATTGTCCTGTCATTTCCTTTGGTTTCTGAATATTTAAATATTCAAGAATTGTGGGTGCAACATCACAAAGCGACCCATTTTTTAATTCAATATTTTTATCAGTTGAAACAAATAAAACCGGACTTGTTGTATGTTTTGTTGCAGGTTTATTATTTTCATCCTCAGTTATTTCGGCATTTCCATGATCAGCAGTTATGAATCATGTTACTTTATCACGATTAGCTATCACGAATTTAAGAATTCGTTCAAATTGTTCATCTAGAAACTCAATTGCTTTTATTGTTGCTTGTAAATTCCCAGTATGACCCACCATATCTGGATTAGCATAATTCATGATAACAAAGTCATAATCATTAATTTTTTCAAGCAATTCGTCAGTTATTTCTTTAGCTGACATATGAGGATAATCAGCAAAGCTTGCAGCTTTGATACTATTTACTAAAATTCTATCTTCATTTTTATAAATAACTTCTTTTCCACCATCCATAAAGAAGGTCACATGCGCATATTTTTGAGTCTCTGCTAATCTTAGTTGTTTTAGATTATTGGTTGCTAACACTTCTCCAAGCGGGTTATCTACTTGCATTTCTTTAAATGCGACTAAGGAATTAATACCCTCATATTTCATTAAAGAAGCAAAGAGATTTGGTTTTGTTTTGTTTTTAGGTTTATATTCATATAGTTTGCTATCTAAAATTAGATGACTAAGTTGTCTAGCACGATCTGGTCTAAAATTAAAGAAAAAAACATTATCATTTTCTTTTAAAAATAAGCCATTTTGGTTTTGTGCAGGGTAGAAAAACTCGTCATAAATTCCTTGATTATATTGTTCGTTTATATACTTATTAATATCTTTATACTTGATGGGCGATTTACCAAGAATCGCTTCAAGTGCCAATTCATTTCTTTCGAATATTTGGTCACGGTCCATAGCATAAAAGCGCCCTGAAATGCTTGAAATCGGATAATTGAAATCTTCTGATAATTTTTTAAGTATTATCAATGAATCATTAATTGATTGTGGCTTGACATCTCGACCATCACCAAAAATATGAATTGAAACTTTTTTAAGTCCCTTGTGGTTGGCAAGTTTTATAATTTCAAATAAATGGTTATCTAATGAATGTACACCGCCATTACTTAGCAAGCCCATTAAATGCAAAGTGGTATTGTTTGCTATTGAATTATCAATTAATTTATTTATTACCTCGTTTTTTTCAAAATCACCAGTCTCTATTGCTCTATTAATCAATGATAAACCAGTATATACAATTCTTCCTGCCCCGATGTTTAGATGGCCGACTTCTGAATTCCCAATTTGACCTTTCGGAAGGCCCACATATTCTCCGGATGCTTGCAAAACAGAATTAGGACACATTGCAAACAAATAATCAAATATTGGATGATAAGCCTGTGCAAAAGCATTTCCTTGTCTTTCATTTCTAAGACCCAAACCATCAATTACTGTTAATATTACTTTTTTTTGATTTTCCATACATTACCTCTATAATAAAAAAATATATTTTTACTTATATAAATTTTATAATAAAACAAATGATGCTAAATCATTTCGATTGATTGAGGTGTTAAATTATAAAATATCTTAAAAAGATTGAGATTTGACTTTTTTTGGTCCATTTTTTCCTCTAATTATGTAAACTGAAGGCAAATGTAATATAATAAAAAATGTGTATCTATTGTGGACACACAAATCTTTATTTTTTAAACTTTATCAAAAGGTAAAAAATTTTATTAAATGATAAATTAATAAACTAAATTTAAGGATAAGTATATATATGACTCCAAAAAACAAAAAAGCCCTAATTATTAGTGGTATTGTAGGCGGTATTGTTTTAGTACCTACAGTAGTTACAATAATTCCATATGGCGCTCAAATTTCATGATTTAAAAGAGAAACTCAAAAGAATCAAAGATATGAGAAAGAATATGTAGAAGCTAAGAAAGCAGCTGTTGAAGATGAAGCAAATAAGGCTTTAAAAGCTAAAATCGATGCTAAGGATGCTCAAATTGCAGACTTAACACAAAAAAGCCAAAATGCTGATGAAGCAACTAAAGCAAAATTAGAACAAGAAATTAGAAATGCTGAAGCAGAACGTGCTCAACTTGACGATCAATATCAAGAAAATATTGAATCTAAAATTTTACCTATATTAGCAAAAATTGCTGAAGAAGGTGATTTGAGATACTACGAAGGTACCTTAAAAAATACAGCCGAATATGTAGTATTGTCATACAAAAAATTTCAAAGAGATTTAGCAAAACTTGCTTCTAGAGATGATTTAGATATAAATTATCCAAGCAAGGAAAATGCTCAAGAAATTATTAAGTTCTATCAAGATTGAATTAATACATTTTCGAAAATTAATTCAAGAAACCTAAACACTGCCTCAACAGCATGAGTAAGCGGATTAAAATATGAATGAGAAATAGCTAAAACAGTTTATGCATCAGAAAGCCGTTTACTTGGTGTTTGATTAGAATGAGGTCTATCTTCAGCATATCCTATCAATGCTTTTTATGACACAATTAGTTCAATTGATGAAGAGAGAGCTCCAAAGGTTCAAAAGAATCTTAAAGAAGGAATTGAATCTGATGTTGTTTTATCAAAAGTGGTTATCAAAAATAATGTAAGATCAATTTTATCTAATTTTTACCAAGATCAATTGAAAGAATTTTTAAAAGGATCTGACGAGGAAATAAAAGTTACTGACCTTATTGCAAAAAATGAAGAATTAGCTAAATCAAGCCCAAAATTAGTGGAATTCCACAAATTCTATGCTGATGAATATTACAAGGCTTCTAAATCAGGTTTGGGTGAAAATCTAGGTGAATTAAAACTATATAAAACAAATAAAATCAACGAAAAAGAAAATCACGTTGAAGTATTTGATGGCAATGATGTTAAAACAGTTTATGGTGTTGGTTTAACCGAAAAAGACCTAAATGCTAAGAATGTTGGTTTAAATTCTATCGTAGGAAAACCAGGTGTAACAGATGGAGATAAGGTTTATAGTGGTATCTTAAAATTCTCTACTACTACAGATGATACAGCCCAAGATGTGTTTAATTCAGGTTATGAAACAACGACAACAGCTGCTAAAAATATGAAATTGACAGCCGCTGCAGTTGCTAAATTAATTACTGGAAAAGACAAAGGTGTATGAGCTCCAACAATTAAGTATGATGCTGATGGTCTTGGACCAAATCCAGTTAAAGAAGTTAAATTAAACATTAGAGATGCTAATGGTGAAATTAATATTTCTGATTTCTATAAGTGATTAAACCAAGAACAATTCTTCTTTGGCCGTGAAGATGCTTCATATTACACAGAAGCTAAAAAACACGATTTAGCAAATGATCCTAAATTAGAGGATGCAAGAAAAAATCTAACCAGATTAGGATATGACTTCTTAAAGACAAATCACAAGAAATATGGTTCGATTACAAATGAACAATTCTACTATGGAGCACTAGAAGCATTCAAGGGTTACCATGAATTTAGAGATACTACAATTGATCATGGATATTCATATTTCCCTAAGAGTGTTCCAAGATACGGAATCACTTCATATGAATATAAAAGACGTGCTGAAGAAGGTGTTGGTGCATATAATGGTAATGCACAAGTTGAAAAAGATGGATTTGGTGCATTTACATTTAATGTTGATCCATACTATAGCTTACCAAAATGATCAGTAACTTCTTTTGCTAACCACGAAAGTGTTATGGGACACCACAACCAAATCTATTACGCTAAAAAGTTTTTAAAAACTATTGATGGATTAACTGTTGGAAATATCTTTGATTACACTTCATATGCAGAAGGTTGGGCTTTATTTATGGAATGATTCGGAATTGAATCAGGACTATATGGAACTCCTGACTTTGACAGCGAAGACTATTACGCTTTCCCAGTAAGTTTTAAACATTCAAATGGAATTACAAGCTTTGTTTCTTCAGCAATATCGCAAGATGAATCAGCTGTAACTGCTGCAGAAATTAAAGGAATGAAGGAATTACATGGTGGTGTATATTGAAGTTTAGTTGCATCAGAAGGCAAAAATAACTCAAGCGATGAAGAACACACTCTAAGAGCTGTTGAATTAGCTAATATGTTACAATATTTTGGTGCTTTAAATGAAGCTCAATTACGTAACATGAGACGTGCTGTCGATCCTGCATACCATGGAAGAATTGAAGGAAAAGAAGATTTACCTGCCGGTGCATCAATTCAAGATGTTAGAAACTTCCTACATGCTAACTCAGCATTAGGAATTGGTGATATTACATCAGAATCAAAACGTTATCTAAACCTACCTGGACAAGCAACATCATATAATGCTGGTAAAGAAGCTATGTTGAAGCTATATGACAGAGTACGTCAATCAAAGGGACTTTCAAGAAAAGATTTTGTTACTGTCGAAGATAAGGCAAACATTAAAGAACTATTAAATCTAATGTTAGAAACAGGTGGATTGCCTCTTGAAACTTTAAAGGAAATTGTAGAATTACATTACAAACTATAAGAGATTTAATTATTCTTTTTTTAAAAAACATCTAGCTAGTCTAGATGTTTTTAATTTTCCTTTCTTGTAGTGAAACTAAAACTCTGTATAGTATCAAAGATAAATATTTTTATGCTTTTTCATTTAAAATTAAGGTACCTGCAATTTTTGGCAGGAACTACTAAACATTGGATTTATATTTTTAAATTAGACATATAATAAAAGGATTTTAAATAATATATATGACTCAAAAAACAAAAAAAGCATTAATAATAACTTCGGTTGTTGGCACCTTAGTTGCAGCTCCTGTGATTTTTACTGTAATCCCTTTTGCTGCTCAAAATGCTTTATTTAGAAAAACAATTAATGAAAACAAGAAACTAGAAAGCGAATTAACAAATGCTGAGGCAAAGGCAGTTGAGGCAAATGTTGATACAAAAAATAATATTGAGGAAAAGAATACCAAACTAAAAGATTTAAACACAAAGTATAATGAATTGGATGATAAAAAGGGTGAACAAGCCACAAAAATTGCTAAAGAAATCAAAACCCTTGCTAGCGAAATTAGAAATCTTGAGTTAGAATACAAAGTAAACATTGATAATGCAATATTGCCTTATTTAGCTAAAATCGCTCAACATGGTGATGCTAAGTATTATGATAATAATTACAAACATACAGCCAGATATATTGTTCTTTCATATGATAAGTTTCAGAGAGAATTAGATGATTTGGCGGCAAATATTGATATATTCTATCCTGAAAAAGAAGATGTTGACAAGATTGTTAAATACTATCAAAAATGAATTGATTCATTTTCAAAAATTAACTCTAATAATCTCAATGTAACTACAACAGCCTGAGCAAGTGGATTGAAATATGATTGGGAAATCGCACAAACCGTCTATGCTTCGCAAGGGCGACTAGCAGGTGCATTTTATGAAGGTGGACCAACATCAGCTTACCCAGTTAATTCATTTTATAAAACTATTTTAAGAATAACTGGCGATAGAGCCGAAAAGATGCAAAGAAACTTAAATGAAGGAATGCAAGCTAATATTGTTTTATCAAAAGTTGTTATTAAAAACAATGTTAATATCATTTTATCAAGACATTATTCAAAGGAATTGTTAGAGTTTGCAAAAGGAACACAAGAATCAAAGTCTGTTATTGAGATAATTGATTCTAATAAAACTCTTGATGAAAAAACTAAGGCATTCCATAAATTTTATGCAACTGAATATTACAAAGCATCAACTACTGGCTTAGGCGAAAATTTAGAAGAGCTTAAGGTATTTAAATCAAATGCAGTTAATGAATTAGAAAATACTATTGAAATTTTTGATAATTCAAGTAAAAAAGTTGTTTCAATTTACGGGCTTGGTTTAACTGAAAAAGATCTTGATGCTAAAAATGTTGGTTTATCAAGTATTCCTGGTGATGAGAAAAATACAACTGGTAAAAAGATATATGATGGTATTTTAAAGTTTGCTACAACTTCAAACGATTCTGCACAGGACGTATTTAATTCGGGTTATGAAACAACAAAGACGGCTGTTAAGAACATGGAATTAACTGCAAAAGCAGTTGCCAGATTAATTACCGGAAATGAGAACGAGCCATGAACCCCAACTATTAAGTATGATTCTGATGGTGTTGGCCCACAAGAGGTTAAGGATGTTGTACTTGAAATAAGAGATTCAAATGGGAATATTAATTTGCCTGAGTTTTATAAATGATTAAACCAAGAACAGTTCTTTTTTGGTCGCGAAAATTCCTCATATTACACGCAAGAAAAGAAGAATGAATTAGAAAAAGACCCAAAATTACAAGATGCTATTAAAAATTTAAAGAATCTAGGTTATGAATTCTTAAAAGGCCAAAATTCTAAATATGGTTCAATTACAAATGACCAGTTTTATTACGGAGCTTTAGAAGCTTTTAAAGGTTATAATCAATTTAGAGACACTACTATTAACGAAGGATATTCTTATTTCCCTAAACAAGTGCCGAGATATGGAATTACTACATATGAATATTCAACTCGTTTAAGTTCAGGTGTCGGTGCATATAACGGAAGAGCTAAGGTTGAAAAAGACGGATTTGGTGCATTTACATTTAATGCGGACCCTTATTTTGGCTTGCCAAAATGGTCAGTAACTTCATTTGCTAATCACGAAAGCGTCATGGGACATCACAATCAAATATACTATGCGCAAAAATTTCTAAAAACTGTTGATGGGCTAACGATAGGAGACATTTTTAACTATACTTCATACAAGGAAGGTTGAGCTTTATTTATGGAATGATTTGGAATCGAGGCAGGTTTATATGGAACGCCTGACTTTGAAAATGAAGATTATTACGCTTTACCTGTTAGCTTCAAATCAGCAAAAGGAATTACAAGTTTTGTTAAAGCGACAAGACCACAATATGTAACTAACGAAGAAATTAAAGGAATGAAGGAACTACATGGTGGCGTGTATTGAAATTTAGTTGTTTCAAAAAACAAAATCGATGATGATAAATTGCATACTTTGAAAGCCGTTGAATTAGCTAATATGTTGCAATATTTTGGTGCTTTAAATGAAGCTCAATTGCGTAACATGAGACGTGCTGTTGATACTGCATATCATGGAGATATTAAAGGTACTGATGATTTACCAGCTGGCGCTTCAATTAATGACATAAGAAAATTCCTGCATGCTAACTCAGCATTAGGAATTGGTGATATTACATCAGAATCAAAACGTTATTTAAATCTACCCGGACAAGCAACATCGTATAATTCTGGTAAAGAAGCAATGTTGAAACTATATGATAGAGTTCGTAAGTTAAAAGGCCTTTCAAGAGAAGAATTTGTATCAAATAAGGAAAACATTAAGGAATTTTTGAATTTATTATTAGAGACCGGTGCATTACCTCTTGAAACCTTGAAAGAAATTGTCGAATTACATTACAATTTATAATTTTATCTGGAAAATTAAAACTAGCCTTTTTGGCTGGTTTTTTTCTTGTTAGGGGAATAAAATAATATAATTAAATTTTTTTATTTTTCATTAAATTGCAACAAAAATGAGCCACCTAACATATATAGTAAAATGTTATAGATGGTCTTATTATGTATGAAATAGAATTAAACTATTTTCAGTTAAATAGAAAACGAAAAATTAGATGTTATAACTACATATTCTAATTTAACAAATAAGCAATTATCCTTAAAAGCAAGATGTTCAATACTAACTATAAAAAGATTAAAACAAAAATTAAGAAATGCTGAATTATGCAAAAAAAGAAGTTAATTTAGCACATCGCAACCAATGAGGCGACAGAAAAAAGATTTACAACTATGTTTTAATTATCAATTATTAAAAAATATGAAAGCAAAAAATTATTGCTGGAACAAAAAATAGTTCTTGTAATTCATATATGTCTTAGTGTTTGTTTT
>NZ_JBSQBC010000016.1:0-19346 GCF_053851675.1 Mycoplasma sp. 1781 | reverse complement strand
TATTATTACTATCATTATCGCTAAACTTTATGGCTCTCGGTATTCATGATGCCCTTGATCCTAGAGTAATAACTAAGGGAAAGAGAAAATAATTATGTCACAAATTAAAAAACAAACTACTCAAAAGCGATCATATTTATATTCTAGATTTCAATCGCAAGAAATAATGGAAGATGATAAATTGTTAGAAGTAAGAAATTTACATGTAAGTTTTCCAGCAGGCAGAAAAAAAACTATTCATATTGTTCGTGGTGTTGACTTGGATGTTAAACGTGGGCAAATTGTAGGATTAGTTGGTGAATCAGGCTCTGGCAAATCAGTAACATCAAAAACGTTAATTAATGTTAATGAGAATGGAATTATAAGCGCTGATAAAATTCAAATTGGTGATTTGGAACTAAGCAACATTTTTAAAAAAGAAAAATATTGGCAAATTGTTCGAGGTCAAAAAATTGGATATATTCCTCAAGACCCCTTAACATCGCTAAACCCAACTCGCACCATTGGGAAACAATTATTAGATGCACTTAATAATAATACTGAGTGAAGTGCTAAAACATATACTGAAAAAAAATCCTATTTATTAGGTTTACTAAAAACATTTGGTTTAAGGGATGTCGAAAAGATTTTTAGTGCTTATCCTCATACACTGTCAGGTGGTATGAAACAAAGAATTGTTATTACTATGGTAGTTGCTCTTAAACCAGATTTAATTATTGCTGATGAGCCAACTACTGCTCTTGATCCTACTGTTCAGGCTAGTGTTCTCGCTTTATTTGAAGAAATTAGACAAAAAATGGGGATTTCCATTATCTTAATTAGCCATAACATTTCCGTCATTGCGAAATTCTGCGATTATATTTATGTTATGTATGCCGGAAGAATTGTTGAAAAAGGTTCGAAAGAAGAAATTTTTACACAACCCGCCCACCCATACACATGAGCTTTAATATCTGCTATTCCTGAATCAAAAGAGGAAAAATTGTATAACATTAAAGGAACGCCACCAGATATGGCTAACCTTCCTGTTGGTGACCCTTTTGCTCCTCGTAATGATTACGCTCTTGAAATTGATTTTATTAAAGAACCTCCTTTAATCCCAATAACCGAAACACACTCAGCCGCTACTTGATTATTAAGTCCTGAAGCACCGAAGGTTGAACTCACAAAAGATCTACAAAATCGTTTAGAATTATTTAAAAAGGCATTTCAAAATGAAAAATAAAGAAGAAAGAAAAGTTATATTATCAATTGATAATCTTAAAAAATATTTTGTTAGTCAAGGTATCATTAATAAAGCTGTTGATGGTGTATCTTTTGATCTTCATGAAGGAGAAATTGTTGGTCTTATTGGTGAGTCTGGTTCAGGGAAGACAACTGTTGGTAGAACAATATTAAGACTTTATGATGACTATAATGGATTTGTGCGACTAGAAGATAAAATAATTTCAGGTAAGCATATTAGCCTATCGCTTAAAAAATATCTACGTAAAAACGTTCAAATGATTTTTCAAGATCCTCATGCTTCTTTAAATAGTCAACAAAATATTTATACAATCCTAAGAGAACCGTTATTAGTCAACGGTATAATGAAAACTAAAATAAATGATATTTTCAAAGATTGGTTAGAAGTCAAAAAAACATTTAAATATACATTTCAAATTCAAGCCATGAAGCTAGAACTTCAAAATTATCAAGAAATTAACCGCCTTGCTAATCCTTTCTTTTCAAAATGAAAAAAGGCATTCGCTGATTTTAAATTAGATGAGGAATTGAGCCGTGAAGATAACTTTTCGTTGTTTTATGCTTACCTAGAAGAAAAACAAAGAATGGAAAGTTTGATTATTAATAATATGTATTCAAACGCTTCGTCGTTGATAAATTTCTATTATGAAATGCAATCTAAATACCGTCGCGAAGAATTATCTAAGGAAGAATTAGCATATCGAAAAGCACAAGAAGAATTTAAGAAAATTAGTAAATTAAGTTGTTTATCTTGCGAACAATATGATGATGTGAAGGAATTGGAATATCTTCTTACTAAGAAAAAACAACTAATAAAAGAGCATAAACATCAAATTTATATTTCTAAAAATACGTTTAGTAACTTCTGTGTGGAAAATAAAAATGAAAGAGGCTTAGTGAATATTGCACGACTAATGTCTACTGATTTAGATTTCTATTTGTATAATTTAAAAAATGAATATCTATTCAAAGCAAGAGTGATGACCTTGAATTCATTAAAAAAATGTCTAACATTTTTACATTATGAAGATATAAAACAATTGGTTAAAGAGCTTGAAAGTTATGTTTTGAACTTTTATAATACACATTTAGAAAAAATTGAGTATTCAAAGATAATGTTAGCGCAAATTAAGCAAACATTAAAAGAAAATTTTAAGTTTGATTTTTCTAAATATACTGAAATTTCCAATAGAAATGAGCAAAACTTTCGCGATGAATTAGAACAATTAAATTCACAAATATCTACTTTAAAGCAAAGAATAGCGCTAAAACAAATTCCACAATATTCACATCAAGAATTGTCACAAGCGCATAAAAAACTTAAAGAGGCCAAAGAACTGTATTTGCAAGGTCGCTCTAACTTCTTAGTAAGTTATAAGAAAATTATTGATGACTTGTATCAACAAATCCAAATTGAAAAGGCAGAGTATCAACGCTTAGTGGCTGATCAAACTATTTGCAATGATTTATACAAAAAACATAAATTTGAATTCATAAAATATGTTAAAAATCTTTATGATACTAAAATTAATTCTCTAACCGAGAAATATAACGTATTAAAAGAATCACTAAAAGCAAAACCTAATGACCTAAATATTTTTAAAACAAATAAAGATATCAAAAGGATTCTTGAAAAAATTCAGGCTATCAAAAAAGATAAAGATACTGTTGTTAAAATGTATAACTCTGATATTGCCTTGAAAGAGGATACGTTAAAATCATTTAATATCGAAAGAGATTATTTAAGAAAAGACATTAAGCGTATTTATCTATTACTTGGCATTGATTATAAATGAGTTGAATTAAATCTTAATAAGAAAAATAGCGAAAATGTTGACGTTCATCATACGAAATGGTCTAAAAGATTTAATCTTTATGATTATAAGTTTTCATTTCCATTTGCTAAATATTTAATTTCAGAATTATTGTATAAAATGATTATTTATCGTTCTCTTGAAGATGTTGGTTTATTAAAACAATTTGCATATCGCTATCCACATGAATTTAGTGGCGGACAATTACAACGTATTGTTATTGCTCGTGCATTGATTACTGAACCAAAAGTTATTGTTGCCGATGAACCAATTGCTTCTCTTGACATTTCTATTCAGGCGCAAGTTGTTAATTTGTTAAAAGATTTATGTATTAGAAAAAATATTGGTTTAATATTTATTGCCCATGATTTGAGTATGATTGAATATGTTGCAGATAATGTGCAAATTATGCATTTAGGCAAGATTGTAGAAAGCGGTAAAACGGAAGCTATTTATAATAATCCTTTACACCCATATACAATTAATTTGTTTAAGGCAATTCCCAAAATATCAAATGCTAATGAAAAGTTTCAAAATGTTTCATTTAATATTGATTATATTTATGAGCAACAGTTTCCAAATATGCCAATTAATTATCAAGTCGATAAAGAACATTGAATATACGGAACAAAAGAACAAATTGCAAAATGAGTTAAAAAATAGTTTAACTAAACATTAGACGAATAATATTGTCTAATGTTTTTTTATCTGTTTTAATTATAATTAATTAAGTATAATTAGTAATTAAAGAGAACAGATATGAAGAAAAAAAATTATAGAAAAAGTCAATATAGAAAATCTGGAAGTTATTGATCACGAAGCTGAACACTAGGTAATATTATTTATTTTTTTATTTCAATTTTTTTAATGATTTTAATGATATTATTAACAGGTTTTTTAAAAAAGCAGAGTTCTGTAAAAATAACATGGTCTAATGCAATTAGTGTTGGTTGTGTAACTGTTATGGGTATTGGCTTATTGGTCTTAATTTCTCGTAGCGGATTTGGTAAAGGATTGGCCTCGCCGATATTAAGCTTTTATCATAATTATCGCATTAACATGCGTGCCAAGGCTAAATATTATTCTGGTATGAATCAATTTGAAAAAGATAAGATTTTAAATAGTGAAAGAAATGCTTATAATATCGAACAAGCAAAAAAAAGCAAGAACAAAAATATTTTAGGATCAACTAACTTGGCTTCATATCTCATTATCGGCATTTCCTCCCTTACACTAGTTATTGGTATGCTAGCAATACATTTATAAGAATTTTAATTAATAATAAATTAAAAAACAAAAGAAGGAATTTTTATGAAATATTTAATCGGAAATTTTAAGATGAATAAAACTTTTTTAGATGTCGAATCTTATATCGATGCTCTTGATTATCTCATAGATGAAAATAAAGCCAAATTAAATAACATTAAGATTGGCATTGCCCCTTCATTTGATAGCACATATATAGCTTATAATAATCCTCAGCGTAGTTATTTATTTGGATTGCAAAATATATTCCATGAATTAAATGGTGCTTATACTGGTGAAGTATCGCTTAATGTGGCAATTGAAGCAAATGTTGATTTTGTAATTATCGGGCATAGTGAAAGAAGATTATTATTTAGCGAAACTGATGAATTAATCAACCAAAAAATATTGCATCTTAAAAAAACTAATATTAAAACTATATTATGTATCGGGGAATCGATAAACGAATTCGAAACTGGCCGTACGTTTGATGTTTTACAAAAGCAAATCCAAAGCGCCCTAAAAGGCATTAGTGATTATAATAATTTAATTATTTCATATGAGCCTGTTTATTGTATTGGTAATGGAATTATTCCAAAGGTTGAACATATCCAAAATGTTGTAAATTTTATTCACAATGAATTGGATAAAAATGTTCCTGTTTTATATGGTGGCTCTGTTTGCTTTAATAGTATAGAAAGATTGGAACAAGTAAAGAATTTGAGCGGATATCTTGTTGGAAAGGGTTCGCTAAATGCAAATGACTTTGTATCGCTAGCATTAAAAATTAAATAAAATAATGAGTTTTAGCATATAAATTTTATTTTCTTTTACTTAGAGCCATAAATTATGAAGCAAGACAATTTTAAGAAGCATAACTATTTACAAAATTAAAAAATGAAATTTAAAAAAATTAAAATTCAACTTATTTTAAGTTGTTTTTTAATTTTAATGATGTATGAATCTCTTATAATATAAAGACATAAACTTATAAAAAATATGTTATTAAAATTGATTACTATTAAAAATATTTAGGAAATATTATAATTTTTTTCTCGTGCTCTATACAATATAAGTGCATATATAAATTATTGTATTAATATAAAAAACATTGATTTTAGTCATAAAAAAGCATAATGTTATATATGTTTTGATGAAATATTTTATAAAGGAATAATTATGATGAAAAGAAAAAAACTAGTGTTGGCATTGTGTTTAACATTGTCAGCTAGCTTGGTTATTGCTGGAGCAACAGCAATAACTTATACGTCGATTAAAAAAAGCAATCAAATAAGGCTTCAAAGAGATTTATTGATTGCCGAAAAAACAAAACTTGTTAATCAAAAGCAAGCGCAATTAGAATCTGCAAAAGATAAGTTAACAAAAGCGCAAGATAAACAAAAAGAATTGAGTAAGAAAATTAGCGATATTGAAAGAAATATTAAAAATATTCAATCTTCAAATCAAGATATCCAAGATAAGATAGACCAAGCTAGTTTGAATTTAGTTAGCAAGGAAGCAGAACTTAGCACTTCTAATAGTGCTTTAGAGATGGCGAGGACTAAGTTAGAAGATGCTAAACAAGAGCAGAAAAAAATTCAATCTGACTTTAATAGCGCCAAAAAACTTTTTGATGAAAAATTAGAAAATTTTAATTTAAAAACAGCGCAATTAGAAGAAGCTAATAAGTTATTAAAAGAAGCAAAAACAAAGAAAGAATTAGCACAGAAGCAATTGGAAGATGCCAAAATTTTAAGTCAACAAAAATCAGGGGAATTAATTCAAAAGGAACAGTCCTTACCACAATTAATGCAAGCTATTCAAGATGCTACTGATGAGAAGAAAAATGCTTCGGATAAGGCAAGTAAGGTTTCTACTGAGTATGAATCAAAAAAGAAAGATCTAGATAGCATAACAAGCGAATTAGATCAATTAAAAACGCAGCAAAATCAACTTTCTGATGAATATATGTTAGCTAAGCAAAAATTAGATGGATTATCAGAAGCAGTTGCAAATAATGAAAAACGCATTGAAGAAGCTGTTAAAAAAATCAAAGAAACTGACAATACGATTACTTTAAAAACAGAAGAAGTAAATAATTTATCTAATGATATAGAAAAAATTAGAGAACCTCACAACACTGTTTTAATGCAACTAGATGAAGCAAAAAAACACTTGTCGATAAGCGATGAAGATTTAAAACAAAAGACAGAATCATTTAACAATGCTAATCAAGCCTTGTTAGAAGCACAACAAGAATTACAAAATGCTAAACAAGAGATAGTTGATGCAAAACAAAATCTAGATCAAAAAACAATAGAATTAGCCCAAAACGAAGAAGAAAAAAATAGACTTGAAAAAGAAAAAGAAGTTCTTGAAAATAATCAAAGCGATTTACGCCAAAAATTTGATGATCTGCAAATGCAAGAACAAGAGGCACAAGTTAAATTTGAAGAAAAGAAAGATGAGTTAGAACAAGTTTTAAAAGAATATGCACAAGTGGCTCAACAATTTGAACAAGCACAACAAAAAGTTGCCGAAATAGAGCAGCAAAGATTGGAAGCCTTGAAGAAAATAGAAGATGCTACAAATGCACCACAAACTAAACCAGTTGAAATTCAAGAATTAAAAAATAAAATAACCGAAATACAGCGTTCATTAGAAGAAATTAAAAATAAACAAGATCAAGACCAAAAAATATCGGATGATGCAAAGCAAAAATTTCCGCAATTAGATGCTAAATACCAGTCTAAACTGCAAGAAAAAACCGAGATTGAAGAACAATTGGCAGAAAAAAGAAATAATGAGAACGAAGCTAAAAGCGAACTAGATCAAAGAATTTTAGAATTAAGTCAAAAAGAAACTGCTAAGAGTGAAGCAATGCAAGCGAAGCAGGAAGCTGAGCAAAACAAAAATACATTAGCTCAGGAAATTTTAGTTTTAGAAGGCGAATTAGTTAAATTAGAAGCTAAAATTACTAGTGCAAATGCTGAATATGAAAAAGCCGAAAAAGAAGCCCAAGAGGCTAAAGCGGAATTTAATAAGATACAAAAAGAGAAAAATAGACTTTTTGAAAAAGTTATAGATTTAACAAAAAAATTAAATGCAAAAAAAATTGATTTTGCTGAATTTTCAAAAGCTGATAAAGAAGCTTTTAATTATCTTAAAAATACCTTTAATCCCGCAATGACTAAATTAAGCAACAAAGAGCGAGAAAGAAATAATAAAAAGACTAGTAAGGATAATTTAGAAAAACAAAAAGTCAAAACACAGGAATCTGTTAACACTAAAAAACAAGAACTAGAAAATGCTAAAGCACAAATAGCAGAGAAGGACGAATTATTAAGACGTCTAGAAGCTGAATTAGAAAGCTATAATAACGCCAAAAGTGAGGCAAGTGCCAAGTATAATTCTGCTTTAAATACTTTGAAAGCTACGGAAGAGAAAGCTAGAGTTACTCTTGCTGAAACAAATACACTTCAAGCGGAAGTTGAGGCTCTATTAAAGGCTCAAAATGATGCTGATACAGCTATTGAACAAGCCAAAAATGAAATTGATGCTAAAAATGAAGAAATAGAGCAAACTAATAAACTAATCGAGCAAGCTGAAAAAGATTTAGCTGACGCAAATGAAAATAAAGCGAAAGCGCAACAAGCCTTGGATGAAGCTAATCTTAAGAAAACAGAAGCCGAAGCTGAAAAAGCCAAAATTGAACCAGAATTTAAATCAAAATCAGAAGAAAAGGCTCAAAAAGAGGAAGCATCTAGTGTAGCTGAAGGCGCTTACCAACAAATTAAGCAACAAAAGGATAGTTATTTCGAAAGCTTAGAAGAATTAACAACCGAGATTGCTCAAACAAAAAGTAATATAAACCTACAAAAAAATATTATTTCCAAAGCTAAAGAAGCGCTTGAAGCAGCAAAAACTAGAAATGAAGAATCCACAAAAAGAGAAACTAGTGCATTAACTGATTTAACTCAAAAAACAAAGGAATTTGAGGAAAAACAATTAGCTAAAAATGAATCTGAAAAAAATAATCAAGACTTAGTTCAAAAGAAAAATGAAGCCCAGAAAACCTTTGATGAATCTGATCATAATTTCCAACAAAAAACAAGAAACTTGGAGCAAGCGACAAATGATTTAAAAACTGCGCAACAAGAAAATAAGGAAGCTAAAAAAGAAAAACAAGCTGCGGAGGCTGATTTAGAAATTGCTAAAACTGATCTTTCTAACAAAAGAATGCAAGCACAAGAAAATGCAAGTAGAGCCAAAATGAAATTAGATGAAAAGACTAAGGAAGTTGATTCAAAAATCGAGGCAGTAAATCAAGTTAAAAGCATTGAATCTAAGGCAAAGGAAGCTAAAGATATTGCTGATCAAAAACATAATGAAGCAATTCAAAAATTTAATGATGCTAATAGTAATTTAAGTAATACAAATAAACAAATAAAAGAAATAAAAGAGGCTATAGCAAAAGCTAGCGAAACAATTGCCAACGCACCCCAAGAAATTGAAAATATAAGTAAAAACATTTCCCAACAAGAAAAAAATATTCAAGAAAAGCAAAATGCTGTAAATGTTGCATTGCAAGAAAAACAAGCCGTTCAATTTCCTAAGGAAATGAAGGAAAAACTGCTAGATGATGCAAATAAAAAAATAGAGAAACAACAAAATGATGTTGAATCTAAAACAAATTTAATAACTGAAATAAATAAAGAATTAGAAGATATTAAAAATCAAAAAGCAGAAGCCGAATCAAAAATCAATAATTTTGGTACTAAAATTCAACAAGAACTAAAAAATAAAGAATTAGCACAAAAAGAATTAGATAAACTTACTAGTGAAGTTAGTCAAAAAATTCAGGATGTCGCAGAAAAAACCGAGAGTCTAGAAGCTGCTAAACAAGATTTACTAAAAGCCACCCAAACAAGATAAAAAATATTTTTAAGTAAAACAACCAATTTCATTTAGAAGTTTCTTGTTTTACTTTTTTATTTATCTTAATATATGACATGTTAAAACATGCGAAATAAGAAAAAATACAAAATAAAACAGAAAATAGATAAGGTGATAATTAAATAATTTATTAGCACTAATCCTAAAAAAAGCGCAAGAAAAGCATAAAAAATGAGTATAAAGTACCATTTATTATCTGTTTTTTAGTATATGTCTTACTATATATATATATATATATATATTGTTTTGATTAAAAACCGATATTAGGCTAGTTTATTTTTATATTAAATAATTTATATATATACATTAAAATAAAGCATTTTTTATAGGTGGTATTGTAATGAAAAAAAGAAAATTACCTTAGCATTGTGTTTATCATTATCGTCTGCTTTAGTTGTGGCAGCTGGTTCTGTTTTTGTTTATAGTATAAGCAAAAAACAAGATAGCTCTAATTTGCAATCTTTAAATAAAAAGGTTATTGAGCAGAAGGAAAGAGAATTATCTCTTGCTAAAAACATGCTGTTAAAGCTAAAAAATAAGAAAAAAATATTAAACAAAAAAATTAATGAAATAAATAAAAATATCGAAAATTTTGAGGCTTTAAATGCGGAATCTCAGGATAAATTAAAGCAAATAGAAAATGAGACTATAAAAAAAGAAAATGAAGTTTTAGAACATAGTCGGATTTTAGAAGAAATAAAAAAACAACTAGATAATCTAAAATCACAGCACGAAAAAACCATATCGGATTTTAAAAAAGCAGAACAAGTTTTTGAAGAAAAAGCTAAGAAATTAGCATTAAAAACTAAGGAATTAGAGCAAGCTAAAAAGGACTTAGAGCAAACTAAGAATCAAAACAAGTTACTTCAAGAAGAGTTAAACAGATTACAAGCTGATGTCCAAACAAAAATGAATGATTTAGAGTCACAAAAGCGTATAAAAGATAGCGCTAATCAAGTCATACAAACAGTAAAAGAAAATATAAAACAAGTTACTGAGGAACAAGATAAGGCCAACAAAAATCTTTCAGGAAAACAGCAAGAACTAACAGCTTTAAAAGATGAGCTTGAAAAATTAAAGCAAAAACAAAAAGAAGCTCAATTAAATTATCAAGAAGTAGAAAATAAAATAGATTCCCTAAGCAAACAAATAAGCGATGTTGAAGCACTTATAGAGCAATTAACAAAAGAACTAGAAAAAAAGTCTAGTGAGGCAAGCATTAAACAAGAAGCAGTCGATGTTGCAACAAATGAATTGCAAGCTGCATTAGAAAAACAAAAAGAAGCGATACAAAAATTAGAAGAAGCAAAGAAAAATTCACAACAAAGTGCAAATGAATTAGAACAAAAAGCTAAGAATTTAGATATGGCTAAGAAATCATTGGATATTGCATTAGAAAATCAGCAAAAAGCTAAAGATGAATTTGAAAGTGCAAAAACAAATGCTAAGTTAAAAGAATCTGATTTGACTCAAAAAAGTAATGAAAAACAAGCAATTCAAGAAGAAATACAAGAAGCTAAGCAAGAAAAAGATAAGCTGCAAAAGGAGTTTGATAGGCTAGCTGAAGAAGAAAATAATGCAAGTATTGAATTGGAAAATAAAAAAGATTCTTTAGAAAAAATCAATAAACAACATGCACAATTAACAGAAGAAATACAGCAAGAAGAATTAAAAAATCAGCAAATTAAGCAACAAGAAGAACAAAAGCAGCAACAATTATCTAACGCCATTAAAAATATACAAGACAAAGAAGCAGAAGGAAAGACAAACAATTCTGAATTAGCACAAGCTCAAGCGGAACTAGAAAAAGAAAAGCAAAACTTAATGGAAGTTGAAAATTCAAAGCGCAAAACTGAATCAGAATTAGAGCAGGCTTCAAAAAATGTTGATACTATAACACAGCAAAAATCAAAGCTTGAGGCCGAATTACAAAGCGCAAAAGAAAAAGCCAAAAATGCCAAAGATGATTTAGATAAGAAAATTGAAGAATTAAAATTGAAACAAAGCGCAAAAGAAGAGGCCAATAAAGTTAAGGAAGAAGCCGAATCTAAAAAATCCAATATTGATAAAAAATATAATAAATTGTGAGATGAATATCAAAGATTACATTCTGAGGTAAACCGTAAAAAATATGAACTAGATCAAATATCGGTTGAAATTGATGACTTAGAATTAAAAATTTCAGATGCTGATTATAATGATGAATATGAAAGAGAGCATTTAGAGAACGAACTAGCACAAAGAAAACAAGAAGCAGTTCACCTTGAAAATGAATTGGGATGACTCAAAAAGCAAGAAGAAGATGCTAGAAATGCCTTAGATGATAATAAAAAAGTCCAAGAACAAGCGGCCCAAGAATTAGTCCAAAAAGAAAAAGTATTTAAAAAAGCAGAAGAAGAGTGGAAGCAAGCTGAATCATCAAAAGAGCAAGCAAATAAAGCTTATGAACAAGCTAATGAAGAAAAAACAACTAAAGAAACACAAGTTTCGCAAAAAGAATCGCAATTAAATGGGCTTCAAAAAACTAAAGAAGAATTAACAAATAAAAAGAATGAAGTTAATGATTCATTTAAAAGCGCTACAAGTAAGGTTCAAGATGTTGAATCTAAAATACAAAAATTAAATGAGAATAATAAAAAAATACAGCAAAATATTGAACAGGAAACACAAAAGAAACAAAAAATTGAAGAAGAAATAGAAAGTATAAATCAGCAAAAAACTAATTCGCAACAAGAACTAAAAAAACTAAAAGAATCACTTGCACAAAAAACAGAGGAAATGACTGAGGCAGAACGTGCTAAAAATGATGCTCAAACAATATTTGATGATGTAAAAAAACAAAAGCAAAATGTTGATGGTCAATTATCTTCTATTTCAACTATAATTGCACAAAAAACTAGTGATTTAAATCAAAAATCAAATGAAATTTCTGAAGCAATGCAAGCATTAGGAGAAGCAAAAACTAAAAGTGAACAAGCTAAGAAAAAACATGATGATGCAAATGCGAAAGTGGAACAAAATAGAAGCAATGTGCAAACCAATCAACAAGAAGTAGATGCAGCAAAGCAAGAAAATCAACAAAACCTTATAACTGAAAGCAATATTCAAAATAAACTAAGTAATTTAGAAGAAGAAATTAAGCAAAAAAGAGAATCATTAGAACAAAAAACCAATGAATTAGATGATGTTAAACAAAAAATGGCAGCTGTAGCACAAAAGAAAAAAGATGCAGAAATGCTACTGCAAAAATTACTAGAAGATAAAAAACAAGCTGAAGAACTAAGAAAAGAAAAAGAAGAAAAATTAACTCAAGAAAATGATAAAGTTACCCAAAAAATAAAAGATGTTAAACAAAAAGATGATGAATTTAAGGAAGCTAAAGAAGCAAAGGATGCTATTGATAATAAATTGCTCGAACTAGAAAATGAACTAATGAATAGAATGAAAGAATTAAAAAAAGCTAATGATGAAATTCCTCTCTTAAACGAGTTAATCAAAAAAGCTAAGGAAGATATTTCAAAAGTTCAACATCAAATTGAAGAGCAAAATAAGAACATTAGTTTACAAAAAAAGAATATTGAAGCTAAAACAAATAATAAAAATCTTCTTTTGCAAGAAACACAAGCATCGCAGTTTTCAAAAGAAATTATTAAAAAGCAATTAGATGAGGAGTCTAAAAATATTGCTAACTATGAAAAACAACAAAAGGAAAAAGAAAATTCCTTATCGATATTAGCACAGAAATTAAAAGACCTTAATAATCAAAAAACAAAGAATGAAAAAAATATAGATCAAATAGTTAATTCGATTAATCAATTATCAAAAATTAAGGATGAGACACACCAAGAGTTAAATAAAATTAATAAGGAAGTTAATAAGAAGAATCAAGAAGTTTTGCAAATAACAAATAAGCTGGATGAATTAAAAAAAGATTTGAATAAATTAAAAAGATAGCAATTTTTTTAAAACATGATAAAAAGAGGCGGCATACAGCCTCTTTTTATCATTATTTCATAATGATACATAAACACTGGTAGCAAGTTTGCAAAAAAAAAAAAAAAAATGTTAATATTTTCTTGAAAAATCTTGGGCATTTTACAAAAGCTAATTTTATCAAAGAGAGGTATAAGAAATTATGAATAAAAATGTAGAAGAAAACAAAGTAAAAAGAAAAAAACGTAATGTTATTTTATTAACATCAGCTTTATTGGCAGCATCAATTACAACCGGAGCTATTGCAGCCTTTTATCTTACAAACAAAAATAAGCATGATAAAAAAGCCTTTTTGGCTTTGGAGATAAAAGACCAAAAAATTACTGCAAACTCAGCGATCTTTCATTTAAAAAATATTGATAAAAATGATGACACTAACCGTTCTTTTTCAGTTTTATTTTATGCTAAGAAAACTCCTTATAATGTGCAAAGAAAGACGCATGTTATTAATAAAGAAGAAAAATCTATGTCATTTGGGATTAATAATGAAAAACCTTTATATCCAGATACTGATTATGAGTTTCAGATGATTTATAATGGTGAAACAGTTTTAATTCATCACTTTAAAACTTTGAAGCTAGAGGAAAAAGACAAGCAAGCAGAACTTGATAAAGCAAATAAAGATCTAGAAGAAGCAAAAAAAGCTAGAGAAAAGGCATTACAAGATCTAGAGCAAGCTAAGAAAAACGCTTTATTAAAAAATAATGATGTTATTTCCAAAACCAACGAGCTAAGTGAAGCAAATAAGAAACTAGAAGAAGCCAAAAAATCTAAAGATGAATTGGAAAAACAATTACAAAGTATTAAGGAAAAAATTAAGGAATTTGAAAAACAAAAAAAAGCAGCCGAACAAAATAAGCTACTAACAAATAATAATGTAATTTCCACCACTAAAGAAGTTGAGCGTTTAACCAAAGAACTTGAAGAAGCAAAAAAAGCCCTAGAAGAGGCAAAAAATAAAAAAGATAAGGCTAATTCAGATCATGATAGCGTTAATAAAGATGCTATTCTAAAATCTGATGATTTAGCTAAAAAAGCCAAAGAGTTAGATGAAGCAAAAAAAGCATTGCAAGATGCGATAAATGCCCAAAACAGTGCTAATTCTGAATTTGAACAACAAGAGGAAAATATCAATAAAAAAATTAAGGATCTTAATTCAAAAACAGATGAATATAATAGTGCATTAAGGGCTAAAAATGAATCTGAAAAAGAAATAAATCGTATGCAAAATGAAGTTGCAGAGATAAATAGAATTCTTAATACTCTTGATACTGACAAAACCCGAATCAATAATGAGTTAAACAACGCTAAGCAACAATTAGCTTTAGCAAATCAAAAACTTGCAGATATACAAAAAGAAGCAAATGATGCTAGACAAAAAGCTGAAGACCTTACCAACAAAAATATAAGACTAAATAATGAAGTACAACAAGCTAATGAATTAGAAAAAGAGAATATTAATGATATAGCTCGTATTTCTAAGGATTTGCAAGATGCAAATTCTGAATTGTCAAAGGTAAAAGAAACTCAAAGCAATATTGCTGAACAAATAAAAGAATCCAATTTTGATTATGAGCAAAAACAACAAAATTTAAATCAAAAAACCAAGGAATTAGAAGAAGCTAAAAAATCGTTAGCACAAGCCACATCTGAAAACCGAGAAATTGAGTCTCAACTAGAAGAAGCAATAAGAAACACTAAGCAAAAAAATGATGACTTAATGCAGAAAAACAAAGCAAAAACCGACGCAGAAAATGATAGAAATAAATTTCAAAAAGAGCTAGATAGCGCATCAAAAAATGAGACTGATAAAGACCAATATGCTAATCAATTGAATAATGAGTATGAAATATTAAAGCAAGAACTAAAAAGGCTTCAAGGTCTAAAGGATAGCACAACAAGCGAAGTCGATAGAAGAAATGAAGATCTTGAAAAAACAATTAAAGATTTAGCACAAAAGCAAAAAGATATTGATCAAGCTAATAGGATGAAAGTAGAACAGGAGGGCATTAAAGAAAATCATAATAAAAAACTTAATGAATTGAATCGTGCTTATGAAGATTTAAAAACAAAAAATGGTTTGGAAGTTGATAAGCGTAACAAAGAAGATAAAGAACTGGAAAAGATATTAAGAAACAAGAATTCATTGGAAGATAAAAAACAAAAGGCATATCAAGCTTATTTGCAAAAAAAGGCTGACGTAGAGCAAAAAAGAAAAGATTGAATTAATTCAAAAAGAGGTAGAGATGAATATTTTATTAGGCAACATAAAGAATCTCTATATAATAAAGCTTTAAGAGAAGAACAAGAAGCTGAAAGAAAATGGTCGGATGCTAAAGACGAATATGATAAGCAAGAGAATAATGAAAATGTTATTTATAAAAAAATTGCTGAAATTAATAAAAATACAACTATTTTAACTAGTTCTCTCAAGAAATATGAAGACCAGATAAATCAGCAACAACATCTAATTGGTGAGGCTTCGCAAAAAATTTCAGAAATTGAAGCTGATATTACCAAGAAAACAAATGATAAAAGGATGCTAGAAGAATCTAAATCTAACAATGAGCAGCTAAAATCTCAATCTGTACAGAAACAAAATACAGCAATAAAGACCGTAAAGGATAAGGAAGAAGAAATTAAACAAAAATTTAGTAAATTAGAAGTTGCACGTGTTGAGGCAGAACAAGCTCGCCAGGCTAAAAAAGAGGCAGAACATCGATTGCAATCAGCTAAACAAGAACATGATGATAAAGATAAGCAACTTCAGAGCGCTCAAAAATTATTGCAACAAGCTAAGAACAAAGAGTCTTTCTTACAAGAAAAATTAAATGAATTAAAACAAAAGGTTAATAATGAGACAACTTTAGTATCTCAAAAGCAAGGCGCTGTTGATGACGCTAATAAGCGAATTCAAAAATCACTAAAAAGCAAGACAGATTTGGAAAAGAAATTGCAAAGTGCGAATGAAGAAGCTAGCATGAAACAAGAAGATGTCAATAAAAAAACAAAGGCTTTAGATGGTGCAAATGCTAAGCATCAAGAGTCGCAAAAAAATCATCAAGCGTTAATTCAAAAACAAACCGATATTCATAATAAATTGCAAGAGGCACTTAATAATATAACTCTGGCTAATCAAAAGTACCAACAAGAACTTGAAAACACAAATAATAAAAGTAAAGAAGTTGCTGATAAAAATAATGAATTAAAAAATAATGCTAAATTGATTGAACAAGCATCGCAAAATAAGGCAAAAACAGAACAAGATCTTATAAATTTAAATACTAATTTAGAAGAAAAAAAGAAAGAATTGGAAGATAAAAATAATAGTTTAAGTGAATTAAATCAGGCAATACTTCATGCTAATAGCCTTAAGGACAATGCTAAAAATAAGGTTAATTTAGCTAATCAAGATGTAAAAAATAAAACTGATTTATTAGCTCAGAAGCAATTAGATTATGAAAATGCTAAGAAATCAAATAATGATTCTTTATTTGATAAGAACAATATTCAAGGCCAAATAAAAGATGTTGAAAAAGACTTTGAAAATAAAACTCATGATTTGCATCAAAAGCAAAAACAATTAGATAAAGCGATTTTAGATAATGAAGAAGCAATCCAAAAAAATAAGGAAGCAGATTCTATGATTAACACAACGAATAATAATCTTCAGAATGCTTTATTAGAGGATTTAAAATTAAATAAGAAGATTTCCCAATCAAATAAGGAAATTAAACAAAAAGAATCTATTTCAAATAGTAAAATCGAAGAACTTGATAGGGCTAAAAAAGAGGCTTCAAAAGCTAATGGATTGCTAGAATCTCTTAATATGAAACATTAATAATCATATATTTTTAGGTAGTGTAGTAAATTTTGTGTAAATTTATCTCCTGCTTACTTTTTGAGTAAGACATTTGAGAATAGCAATCGCACAAATCTAAATTTATTAGACAAAAAACAACCGAACAACATGGCAAAATTGGATAAATTTTCTTCCAAATATGTTGTTTGGTTGTTTTAATTATTTAATCTTCTTTTTCAAAAATAATTTGTAACTAATTAAAAACAGATTCTCAATTAGGAATAACTTTATTTCATTTTTCTAACTGATTTTGAATTGCAAAATAAACTTTTTTTATTAAAGAGTCATAAGTAGGAAATGAAGTTTTGTTTCTTGATATTTTTCTAATATTTCTATTTAAATTTTCAATGACATTTGCTGCATAAATTAGCTTTATGATTTTGGTCGGAAAGTTAAAGAAAGTAATTAGTTCATCGATGTCTTTTCGCCAACTTTTAAGCGCATAGTGATATTTAGAATCTCATCGTTGGATTTGTGTTTCAATCTCTTACAAGTTCTTTTGTAATGATTCTATTTAAACATTTCTGCTGTTTTTATAATCTGTTAAGTTGTTTAACAATTAATCTTTTTTTGTAACTTTATCTTTAGTATTTTCTTAATTATTTAGAATCGCTGTTATTAGGATTGGCATTACCATTTTTGTGCTATACGAAATAACTGCTGTTGTATTTATGAATAGTAATAAAATACTTGCTAATGTCTATAAAATTTTGTTGTATTTCTTAACAATATCACCTTAACTTAGATAAAATTTTTATATAATTCAAACAAAATTATAGTTTTTTTGCTTCCCACAGCATAAGTGAACAAGATAAGAAATTTAATTATAGTTTTTGCAACAAAAAACCGCAAAGAAAGGACTAATATGGAACCAAAAATCACGTCATTAACTCAATGTTTATTAGATATACTTAAAGATAATAATAAGTATTATTCTTCTGAACAAAATAAGCTTTTATTAGGTAATATTTTTGCTGCAGTTAATAATCATGATAGCGATCTTTTGGAGATTCTTTATTCTAATGAATTAATACGCAAAAATTTCTTTGTTAAGGTTAAAGACATCTGAATTTTTAATGACAAAAAATTCATGGATTTTATCAACCTAAAAGACTTTATGCCTGATAGTTTTACTTCTTTTAAAAATCGCATTGGCCTAGTTGATGACAATGGACACTTTCTTGACGAAAGCAACGATGTTGTACTTTCATTTCCCTTCAAAGATTGTGTTTTAGTTGGCAATCAAGACAAAGACGACCAGAAATGTAGCGAGGTTATGCTCAATGAAACTCTTGGGCTTGATGATATTAACAGACTTCTTGATCCTAAAGTCCTAGTTAATGCAAAACGCTATAGCTCACAAGGAGTTGAACAAAACATATTATTTAATAAAAAAGATAATCTTATCATTAAAGGGAATAATCTTATAGCATTAAGCTCTATATTAAAGAGATATGAAGGAAAAGTTAAATGTATCTATATCGATCCGCCTTACAACACTGGCAATGATTCATTTAATTACAATGATAAATTCAACAATTCAACATGACTTGTCTTTATGAAGAACAGATTAGAGCTAGCCAAAAAATTATTAAGGGATGATGGAAGTATTTTTATAAGTATAGACGAAAATATGAAGTCATATTTAGATATTTTGATTAGAAGTTTGGGATTTGATTATTTTAAAGAGTTAATATGAGAAAGCGGAAAACCTTTTGGGTATAAAGCGACTAGCACTATATGGCCTCGCGTTCATGAAACAATCTACCATTTTTGTAAGGTGCGTAGTAAAATTTTTTATAAACCTACCTATACATTTGAATTATCAAGTTCAGGTTCTAAAATAATGACTTCAAGCATTATAAAAGCAAAGGAAAACGGGATTTATTCAATGGATTGGATCGTAGGAGCAAAACAAAGTGTAGGTTTTGGTGCGGGTCAAAAACCTGAAGAATTGATAAAAAAACTCCTTGATGCTACTACAAATGAGGGTGATATTATTCTAGATTTCTTTCTTGGTTCAGGAACAACCGCTGCTGTAGCACACAAAATGAATCGACAATATATTGGTATTGAGCAAATGGACTATATCGAAGACATCACGCTAGCAAGGCTTAAAAAAGTTATTGATGGTGAACAAGGCGGAATATCTCAGTTAGTAGGCTGACAAGGAGGCGGTTCATTTGTGTACTGCGAATTAGCCCAAAATACACAAAAATGAGTGGATTTGG
>NZ_JBSQBC010000015.1:0-19663 GCF_053851675.1 Mycoplasma sp. 1781 | reverse complement strand
ATTAGTTCCCGGAGTTTTGCGCAAGGGGAGCCATCAAAACGAAAGTTTTGAAAACAAAGGACTACTTGACTATCCCCAATACACTAGACCAGCAGAATATAAAGGACTAAAAGTTCCTGAAATATTACTTTCTGGTAATCATAAACTAATAAAAGAATGACGTGAGAAACATGCTTATTTAAAAACACTAAAAAATCGTAAAGATATTATCGAAAGGACAAAAAATGAGAAGTAGCTTATTAGAACTTGTAGAAAAAGACCAAATTAGAACAGATCTTCCCGAAATAAGAGAAGGGTACATAGTTAGAGTTCATGTTAGAATTAAAGAAGGCGATAAAGAAAGAATTCAAGTATTTGAAGGGCTAGTTATTGCTGCATATGGTGAAGGTATCAATAAATCTATCACTGTTAGAAAAGATTCATATGGTATTGGCGTTGAACGTGTATTTAAAATTAACTCTCCTTTAATTTCTGCTATTCAAGTAACTAGAAAAAATAAGGTTAGAAGAGCTAAACTTTACTACATGAGAGGTCTTAAAGGAAAAAGCGCAAGATTGAAAGAAATTAAAAAATAGTTATTCTTGTATCTTAAAAAAGCATGTTTCACCTAACATGCTTTTTTATAACAAAAATTTTTTTTCAGCAATCACCCTTAAAATAATTAATCTTGCTATCTTAGTAAATTAGTTGCAAAACATCGTATCACAGTTTTTCAATAGCTAAAATAATTTTCTTAATATCAATATTTTCAAAATAAGGAGCTTTATTACCAAAAGTATTAAAAAAGTAGCAATTTAAAATAAGTATCAATACTTCTATTTTGCTTCTAAGGATTGCTATTTAACTTGTGCAATACATATTCTTAATCTAAAAATTATTACAAAAGCAATTACTAAATTTTTGCTAGTCATTCTATTTTTTGCAAACCATAATATAAGTTTGGAAAATTACTGCCTAGCATACATCAGTTATCTTCATATTTAAATTATAAAAAATTATTCACAGCTAAAATCAGAATATACTCTTGGCTTTGTTAACAACAAAAAAATTAAGGTTCGAGATTTCTTTGTATTTTTCAAAATTATCTAGTCTTTTATCTCCAAAATATCTTATGTTATAATCATCCTCTATTTTATTTCTGCAAAATCTTTAATAGTAATTTCCATGTTTTGCAAATATCAATTGTACTTTTGCTATTTTGCCTAAAACAAATCAAATAAATTAAATTTTATTTCATTAATTAAATTTAAGGGTAGAATATTTTTTCTTCTAATTTGCATTTATTAAAATAAAAAACTCTTTTTTTCCTTTTTTAAGGACTGCATACTTATTATCATATCTATCAAAATTAATTACGATATTTTCATTTTCAACAATCTCGTTATCAAGCATAAAGGATTTTTTAGCTATAAATTCTCGAGTTTCCCTATTTGAAGAAGTGATTTTATTTTCCTTTATAAAATCAATAAATTTAGTACCGTGTTTAACACTAAAAGTTTTAAGGGATTCTTTAATTATTTCAATATCGCTAATTAATAATTCCTCTTTACTATTTGCAAATAAAATTTCACTTATTTTTTTTGCCTGATTTGCATATTGTATTCCATGAATATCCTTAACCACTTCAAATGCTAAAATTCTTTGCGCTACTCTTTTAAATTTAGCTTGCTCATGCTCTCTCATAATATTCTGAATTTCATCTAATTTAAGAAAAGTTAATGTCTTTAAATATTCATCCACTTTGGAATCTGATTGATTTAATAAAAATTGATATAGAGAATAAGGAGTTGTCATATTTTTATCTAACCACAAGGAGCCGCCACCAGTTGACTTACCAAATTTATTTCCATTTTCATCAGTTAATAAATTAATTGTTAAAGCAATCGCACAAGCAGCGTCTCCATAAATTTTTCTAATAAACTCAAGACCAGTTGTAATATTACCTCATTGATCTGAACCGCCAGCCTGAATCTTCACATCATACTTTTCAAACATGTTCTTAAAGTCTCAACCTTGAATAAGCTGATAACTAAATTCAGTAAATGTTAATCCATTATCCAATCGAGTTGCAATACTTTCTTTTTCTAATAAATAATTTACATTTATCATTTTTCCTATTTGTGAAAGAAAATCAAATAACGTCATATCTTTATAAAATTCGATATTATCAATCACTGATAAACCAAAATTTTCTAGTTGTTTTTTTATTGATTCCTTATTGCTGATAAGGGTTTTTTGATCAAGGAAGCTTCTTTCACTCTTTCTAAAACTTGGATCACCAATCATCCCAGTAATCCCTCCTAGAATTGCATAAGCCTTATAGCCTTGTTTCTTAAATCTTAATAAGGTAGCAATTTGCAAATAATTTCCTAAATGAAGACTTTTGGCGGTAGGGTCAAAACCAATATAAATTCCTGAATCATGAGAAATTTGAGAAAACTTTTCTTCGTTAGAAATATTATTTAGTATTTTTCTGTTTTTAAGCTCTTCTAAAAAATTCATAATGTAAATAACTCCTTAAGTTAAGACCAACTAGTTTGGTTATGATTATTTTAAAACTCTATTGTTTAATATTTTTAAAATTATAGCTAACTTTTAATTTTTAAAACTTTTTATACTAATTAAAAAACGAAAAAGTACTAATGGCAAACATAAATATAAATATAAAAAATTTAATAAATCAACTTATTTTGTGGGTTTTTATAATTTTTTTTTAAATTATTTATATATAATACTAAATTATTTTGCTACAACCATTTTTTAGGAGGAATGTATGAAAATAAAAATTATTGTTGATTCTTCATCTGGATTAACAGAAAAGCAGGCTAATGAGCTTGGTTGAGGATTTATACCATTGCAATGCGAAATAGACGGTAAAACATATCAAATCGGAAGAGACATTGTTGTTGATGATTATGCTAAAATGTGAAGAGAAAATAAAAAAATTAATGCCACCACTGCAGCTTCTTCGCCAGCGATTAATGATATCGAGATAAACAAATACTTAAATGAGTATGATTTAATTTTAGTTTATCCTATCTCTAAATTTTTATCATCACAAACATCATTTCTTAAAACACAATTTCAAGATAACAACAAAGTATATATTGTTGAATCAAAAAGAATTTCCTTCTTGATTCTAAAAGATTTATTTAAATTTGAATCTCAAATTAATTCAGGTGTTTCTTTTAAAGAGGCTATAAAACATTTTGAAATAAATAATGAAAGATTAATCTTAATTCCACAATTTAACGACGCTCTTGTCAAAGGTGGAAGGCTTTCAAAAGGTGCTGCTGCAATAGCTAAATTATTAAAAATAGTTCCACTAATCGCTTTTGACAATGGTGTATTAGAAAAGGATTCAATTGGACGCGTATTTACTAAATCACTTGAAAAAACTGTTACAGATATGTGAAATAAAAACAAAGACACTCCTGATGGAAAAGTGCTTTTTGTTCTTCACTCAGATAATGAAATGATTGAGGAGCTTTTGACAAAATTTAAAAACATCATAAATGATCAGATTCCAATTTATACATACAAGTTACCAGCCGATGTTTCTATTCATACAGGAATTGGGGCCGTAGCAGTTTCAATAGTTTCTATAGATAATGAAACCCAAAAAAAATTCGACTCATTACTAAAAAAATAATTAGGTTTAAACAACGAGTAAAAAACTCGTTTTTTAAATAAAAGTAGTATATAATTCCTAATAATTGAATACAAGTTTAATTTATAAATTAAAACCTTAAACTATAAATTATAAAAATATAGCATTTGAAAGGAAAGATTATGAATACAAAGAAAAAACGCACTTTGCTAAATATTTTAATAGCATCATCGGTATTAAGTTTTCTGCCCACTCTAGGCTTAATTTCATGTGAAAATGAGCAAGATAAAGAAAAGCGTTTAGTTAAGGAAGCCCTTACTAAATTAGAAGGTTTATTAAAAAATGTTGAAAATGAAAATAAAACAAATTTCAAAAGCAAGGCCTATATCGAATCAAAAAATGAAATTAAAAAAATTAATGAATTGCTTGAAGATAATAACATTAGTAACATTGAACTAAAAAAAGCAAAAACTAAATTATCTCAACTAAACAATCAAATTTCTAGTGAACTAGAAAATATTCGCAAAATTAACGAAGAAAACGATGGTAAACCAAAAATTGATAGCACTCTTAAATATTCTGATGAACAATTTTTAGCTGATTTTAATAGATTAACTAGTTCCCAAGATATTGAGACTAATTTTGTTTTATCTTTTAAAAATCTCTTCCCTTATCATGAAAAAAAGCAAATCTTTCCTAGTCAACTTCAAAAACAATATGCATCGCTGGTTATAAAAGCCAAAGATGATGCGATAAACAAAAAAATTGAATTTAGTGTCTTTAATATTGATTTGGCAGATAAGGCCAACACCACTGGCGAAGCTGAAATTAGACTTGTATTTAGAAACAAAGCAACTAACACGCAAAAAAATTACAAATTTAAACTATCAGGTTTAAACAAAAATAATTTCAATGTTGATAGCGAAGGTAATAGACCTAACGGAAGAGTTTCTGATGAAAAAATTGAAGAAAGTGAAATTCAAAAATATCAAAAATTAAGTCAATATGATCGTTATAAAAAAGATAACAATGAATATGTAGAAAGACTGAAAGATAATTATAAGAAAAACGGTATTAATAATTTAAAAGATTTCAGAGCTTTCCTAAATATAAGCGATGCAAAGAAAAAAGAATTTGATCAAAAAGCGCAAGAATTAAAATTAGATACCTATGAAAATTCCGCCTACAAAGGTTTCAGTGTCCCTACATACAAACAAGATGGCACATTAGATGGATTGGAATTAAATGGTGTTGAGGTTGGTAAGCAACCTAGTTTAATTGATTCATTAGGAAAACCAGATATCTTTAAAACCATCGGTGTCGCAAGAACAATCATTAACGAACAGTATCTAAAAATAGCTAAACAAACATTTTCAATTTCAATAAGTAATTACAAAACTTATGAAAAAGAAATTTCTGAATCTAATGATTTAATTAAATTCTGAAAAGATGAAAAAAATGAAGAAACCTTCAAGAAAAAAATTCAAGAAAAAATTGCTCAGCTAAAAGAAGATAAAAAACAAGTTGAAGCAGATTGAGATAAAAAAATAAAAGAAAATACTGATGAACATCTTGTGGAAAGTCTTAACAAACAAAAAACACAAAGTCTTAAAGAATATGATGATAGAATAACTCATTTCGAAAAACATACAAGACCGGCAGAAATTAAGGAATTAGAGCAAAAAATTAATGAATACAAAAAACGTGCTGAATCAAAGAAGGAAAATAATGTTGAATCTGGTACTATGTGAATTCTAGACTTTCAACCAGATAGCACAGGAAAATATCCAACTAAATGATATTTTGGAACAAATGCCCACGTTGCAAGGGCTATAACTAAGGATTTAAGTGGATTCTCATTAACAAGAATTAATAAAGACATTCATAGCGGAGCAAAACTAAGAATATCAGATATGGATGACAATATCACAACTTTTGGAACTCAAAATAAAGATGCAATTAGAACCGTTTTTAATGCAACTGACTACCTAAGTACTCATCCAACTGATTTTTTATCAGAACGTCAAAAGAAAATTTATGAAGGTGTTGAAGAATTTGCTGATTTTGCTGTTATTGAAATTGACTTTGAAAAAATTAAAGATTTTTCAGCATCCTCTAATTCAGCAACCTTAACTGAAGCTTTAAAGGCTAAAAAAGATTTCAATCTAGCTAAAGAAGTTACAAATGATTATGCCAATGATAAA
This sequence comes from Mycoplasma sp. 1781, assembly GCF_053851675.1. Classification (NCBI taxonomy): domain Bacteria; kingdom Bacillati; phylum Mycoplasmatota; class Mollicutes; order Mycoplasmatales; family Mycoplasmataceae; genus Mycoplasma; species Mycoplasma sp. 1781. The sequence goes on along the minus strand of NZ_JBSQBC010000015.1, from coordinate 13,849 downwards.
AAATCTCATATCAAATTTAGAAGCAAATCATATCTTGTGGATTATCAAGCAATAGATTATCCGTTAAGTGGAAAGATTCCACCTAGTCTTGATCATTTATTTGCCGTTGGATGGCCAAGTGCCCGTGAAGATTTCTATTTAAAAGCATACATCGATGATGATCAAAGAGAAAGAGCAAAGTTTGGTTATTCATTTAGTTTATGATTTAATGCTAATTATGACTTTTATGATGCAAAATTAACCAACTCTGAAAACGGGCCATCTTCATTCCCTAGTGATGTGCTAAATAGAGGAAATTATTTATCATATCAAATTGGTTATCGTTCATTCGCTGACAAACCTGGTGTTCTAGATTCTTTTATTAGTGCGCCAATCAATGGTGATAAATTATTTGAATATGAAAACAAGAAATATATCAGCATGAGTCTTAACTATCTACCAAGAAGATGAGCACCAGCTGGCGGATCATCTGGTTCATCAATTAGAAACCAAAATAATGAATTAGTTGCTATTCACCATACAACCAATCAATTTGCAAGAACTGGGCTTGCTCTTGCGTTTAGATCAGAAGGTTTTAATTATCAAGGTTTATTCGGAAAATATAATCTTCCAGAATATGACTTAATTTATGGTGGTGGCAAGAATCAAACAAAATCATATAGACAAGCTCTAAAAAATCTTTATCCAAATCTACAAAAAACCAACCTATTTACAAACGGATTAGGTGATGAGAATATTCCAGAGCAATTTAAATTTAAGAAAGGAACCACAAGATAATGCAAAATTCCACAGTCAAAGAAAATCGCATATATGATGACTTTGAGTCATTATTCAATAATAAACGAAAAAATCTGTTAGTATCAATCTTGAAAATTACTATCATTTCCTTGTTTATTTTTTTATCAGGATTAATCTTATTTTTTGCCCCCATAACAATTTTTTCAACAAAACTTTTCGCTCCTTTTACAAATACCCCTGAATACTTCCTAAACTTTTCAAGTTTATCATTGGAACGTATTAATTACCTTGCTATATTCAGAATTTCGCTATTAATTAGTATCTTTTTATACACAATTAGCAAAAACTTTTCTAATATCTTCACCCATAAAGAATCGGCTAAAAAATATATACCTTGATTTATCATATATTCAACCCTATCAATTATTTCTGTAATATTGTTATTTACGATGTTTAATGAAAAAACACTAAGTTACTACTATTTATCATTCTTATCAGTTATATTATTAATTGTCGATGTTGCCTATGCAATTTATACATACAAATTAAAGAAAAAAACTAATCCTTTATTTTACAAAAACAAAAAAACTCTTATTATTTCAATTATTTCTCGATCAATTTTAGTCATAGGATTTATGGCTACGATATCAGCATGAATATTCACCATCGAAAAAGATGAGCAAAAATTTGATTTTCTAGATAATAACCCTGTACATCAATTCTTTATAAGTTTATTTTCACAAAAAAGTGGAATTAATCTATTTTACTTAATTCTAATTTTTGTCACATTAGGAGTGCTAATATTTGGAATCAATATCGAAAGAATTTTATGAACTGCATCAAAACAACAAAAAAATAATGAATCTAGAGAAAGACTACTTCTTTATATTGGTTTTGCCTTTACTACTGTAATTTGATTTATTCGTGCACTATTTTATAAAACAAGTTCAAATGTCATTGATGCTGAAAAACCATCAAGAAATTATATTTATCTTATTGGCTTAATATTTATTGCCCTATTTTTTATTAGTTATGTCCTAGTAAGTTTTCTAAAACCACTAAAAATTAAAGGAGTTTTATTAAATACAATTTTTACCGGCTTTATTTTTACACTAATTTGAATAATAACCGCAATTGTAAGTTTAAAAAATCAAGAAATTATTGTCACAAATATTACCCTTTTATTTTCTTCAATATTCAGCATTATAATATTAATGCTTTATAAATACAAAACTTCAAATGAACCTATATATGTTTCAATAATATTGAAGAGTTTAGTTTTATTAGTAATATTTACCCTAATAATTAATGGTTTAAATGCATTACTACTTTCAAATAATAACCAATCATTCTACAATATTCCTTCAAAACTTTCGCTGGACCAAATTTTTGTAATCACTACTTTAAGTTTTGCTGTTTTATTTAACATATCAACTGTTATAAATCTAATTTGAACTCTAACAGTAATTACAAAGAAAAATAATGTCATAAACCAAGGAGTTTCAAATGAAGTTAAGTAGGAAAGAACAAAATATTTTAAAAGCTGTACAAAATGATTTAGAAGTATTTAATTATGATTTCATGCAACTAAAGAAACAACCTAACTTTATCTCCTTTGATAAATTAATGTCAACAATTCAATTAAAAGCTCAAACAAAATCAAAGGATATAGATGTTAAAAAATTGTTTAATTATCTAAAACAGGCTCAAAATAAAAAATATGAAATTATTTTGGATGAATTTGTTTTATCCTATAAATTGGACGAAAGATTGAATAATTACTACCTAGTACCATTTATAAAGCAATTTCCATCAACAAATATTGAATCAATTAATCTAAGAACTGAAACTAACCTATTTAAATCAAAAATAGCACTTTACTTCAATGAAGAGATAAAGCAATTATTAAATAAGAATTTCTTTGTTGAAATTATTGAAAATATTATTGTTAAAACAGATAATGAATCTAATTTATTAAACATATTTTACAACGAAAAAAGTATTATAGGATGATAGTATGCATTTAAAAAAATGAGAAGAAAAATTACAAAACCTTGAAGGAATATTGACAAAGGTAAATAATTCCAAAAATATTCTTTTGATTGAGATAATGAAGCTTACGAGAAAGCTAAAATTCAATATTTCTAATGCATTGCTAAATATCAACTTAATCAATGCTATTAAGGAAAAATACACAATAAAAAATAAGTTAATTAATGATTCTGAAAATAATAATAAAACTATTCAAAAATTACGTAATATATTTAAAAAACGATCAGTACTTTGGATTTATTTGACCGAGAACCAAAAATACTCAACAGATTCATATAGTAGATATGAAAAAAAGCTACTTACAAATGTAAATCCTAAACACGATGATTTTATAACAATTGGCCAAAGAGCTAGTGAATTTTGCAATCAAAACAAGTTTAACGTAATAAAATCCTTTGGTGAAGAAGAAAAACAGGCTACCAATCTTGCTTGAAGAGTTAGTCAATTAGTTAAGACCTTATATATAGATAATAACTATTCAAAAGTTAATTTTGTTCTTAATACCAATAAAAATTATAACAGGCACTTTACAGTTCTTCCTATTGATGAATTCAACATTAATAAACTAGTAAATGAAGTCGATAAACAAAATTCAGTTGGTGATATTTCTGGGTATAAAATTTATCCCGGTATTGAGGATTTTGTTGAAAATGAAATAAACATCATTTTAGAAAATGCTATATATTCATTGTTAATTGAGTCATTTTTCTACAATGCCAAAAATGACCTTGTTACAACCAATAAAATTATTAATCAAATTGAAGAAGATATTGCAAAGGTTAAGAAAAAAATAATTCGTACTAAACGCGAAAAGGAAATTGAAGAAATTGTTTTATTAACAAAAGCAAACGAAGGTTTTGGGGGTATTAAATAATGATTAATAATAATTCATTTAAAATTAATATTCACTTCATTGGTAATAAACATCTATCAATCAGAAATGCCATATTATTTATCAATATTGATGAAGAGGATGAGTGGGGTCTTGCTAATTCGAATTCAATGATGGCATTTGAAAACACAGTTATTAAAATTAGAGACCTTGATCAAGAAAAAGAATTATTTTTATTTTTAATTAACGCAAATATAATCATCAAAGAAAACGAAATTAACATTAATTCATTTAGTAAGTTAGAATTATACAAACAAAACAATAAGATAAAATTTGATAATTTGCAAATCAAAGAAATAACAACTAAAATTAATTACTATGAATCATTGCAAAAAATTGGACTAAGTCTTGACCAATTTCTTGAAGAAAAGCATTTAAAGCAAAGGCTATATATGCTAAAAATGGAGCAAAAACTAAAATTAGTCAAGGAGGAAAATTATGAAATTAAAAAATAAATTATTCTCTTTAAGTTTAATCAGTGTGATCCCGCTTCCCTCGTTAGCTCTTATTTCTGCCTACAATCGTCAAGATGAAACAAAAGAACTCAAACAGGATGCGCCTCAAAAACCCACTGATCCAAACAAGCAAAAACCAAAAGCTCCAGAAAAACCTAGCCTAGCTCTCGACTTTGATACCTTTGACAAATTTACAAAAGATAATGTGGAAAAAAATGTTGAAAAAATAATTGACTTTACCATTAAATATCTTGATAATGAAAAAGGAAAATTGTTGAAAGATTTAGACAAGGATTTTAAACCTAATTTAGAAAAACTCATCTACATCCAAGTCCTACAACAGTATCTTGAAAAAAACAAAGATGCATTAAAAACTAAGCATATGAATAACCTTGGTTTCACAATTGTTTTTCCATATGTAATGTCAACTAATAAAAATTACATTCCATCTGTAGTTGAATACGAAGGGCAAAAATTTGATAACATAAAGGTCGGAAAAACTAAAGAAACCAACTATGAAGAACAAATTAAGCCAAATGGAAAAATTACAAAAGATAAAGAACAACTTAATACAATTACCAAACAAAGACTTGATAAATTAATAAAGGATTACTTTGGCGCGTTGCAAAAGCAACTTCCAAACATGCTTTTTGACAAGGTAGACATTCCTAAAATAGGAGAACAAATTAATATTAAATTCGGCACCTTCAAAGAAAAAGAAAATACAATTAATGGTTTTAGTTTTACTCAGCCCAAAGACTTTGCATCATGAGAAGATTACATTGTTTCGAAATTGCATAAGAAATTTGTTAAATTTGATCTTGATCAGAATAAAAAATTCATTCTTGATGAACAAAAAAATAAAAAAGAAGATGAACCAATAAGAAAACCGCCAATAATTCCCGGGGATAAACAACAAAAAGAAATTGATACCCAAGAGCAAATTCAAGCTCTTCCTTCGCTAATACCTAATGTTTCTTCAATTTACACATCTAAAACAGCAAACAATCTAAAAATGTTTTTTGATAGTTCAAAAGCAGAAGAAAAAGAAAAGATATTCTTTTTTGATAATGCCATTAACACTAGATTTAAATATAGCGTAATTAATCTAAAAAGTGAAGGTGGAAATTCATTATCAGCAACAGTGAGAATTAGTGATAGAGTAGATCCTAAAAAGAGTCGTGATTATGTAATTAAAATAAATATTGATACTTCTCCGGAACAAGAATCACTTAATTACGCATATGAAGAAATAATTAAAGAAAATAAACAACTATTTAGCAAAATATTTACCGCTTTGGGAATTGATGACAAAATAAACTATAATGATTTAAGAAATGATACGCTACGTAGCGTTTTATATAATATGGTTGGTACAGGGGTTTTAATCACTAATAAAGAATCGTATGTAAATGCTGCTAACGATATAATCACAAAAGCTGCTGAAAATCTCTTAAAAAACGAAAATAACAAATCTGTTATCGAAGCCGACATTAAAAACTCAAATTATCTATTATTAACTAGTTTATTTTCTTCAACAATCAATGGTGTAGATTATTTTAGTAGTCTTGCTAACTCTCTTAAAGCTGTTTTAATACAATTTGAAGAAATAATTAAGATAAATAAAGACATTATTAAGAAAAACTTTGCTCAAAATGGATTTGATTTAAATTTAATAAATCAATATTATGACCTTATAAATAAACAAATATCTCGTTTAATTTCTTCAACTGGTTCAAGAACTATTAATATTTTTAGCTGATATGATAATTACACTAAACAAGTCAAAAACATTATTGAAAGATTTGATATTCTTGCTGCTTTAATCGATAATAAAAAACCAGATAAAAAAGAGGACAAAGAAAAATTTACAAATTCATATCTAAAAGCGGAAATTCAAATTAAAGATAATAATCTAGAAGGAAAAAAAGCTTTAAACCAAGCTGGTTATGCAATATTTGCAATTAGTGCATTATTGACAATAATTGCAATTACCTTTATTGCTATAAAAAGCAAAAAACTCGGTACTATAAAATTAAAAAAACTTTCAATTTCAGTAATCGGCATAATCTTGTTTGTTCTTGTTCTTTCTATTGTAATGTCAATAATCTAATTCAAAATAGAGTTTTTAATAATAAATTGTTACGCAATTATTAAAACTCTATTTTTTTTTTTTTTTTTAAAAAAAAAGCAAAATTAACCAGGCTAAATTTTCAAAAAAGCTAGTAAATTTCACATTTCAATAGCAAAATAAGTTCAAATTTGATGTCCAATTTATAACCCTGCCCAATGTTCATAACCCGAAATTCAAAAAAAAAAAAAAAGATTATTATATTAGTAAAAAAATTAAATACCAAAACATAAGAAAAGGTTTAAATATGACTGAAAACAAACATAAAATTAAAACAAAAAAGAAAAAAACACCTAGAGTTTTACTAGGAGCAGAACTAGCGATAGCAGCAACATTGGCAACTGGTGCCATAATAACAGCATACCTAGTTAGCAACAACCAAAATAAGTTAGAAATAAACAAACAAAAAATAACTAGTAACTCAGCTTCATTTATACTAAAAAACTATAAAAATTATGAAAACACCGAATTTACAGCAAGAATCTTTCCCGAAAATAATCCAAAAGCTTTTCTTGAAAAGAAATACATTATAAACAAAAATAATGAAACTATTTCTTGGGGTGAGAAAAGAAACGAAGCTCCTTTAGAATCTAGCACTGATTATGAATTTCAAATAATTTTTAAAAATAAACCTATTTTAAGTCATAAATTCAAGACATTAAACAATATAACTGAACTTAATAAGAAAGCAATAGAACAAGAAAGAACAAATAAACTATTAAAAGAAGCGCAAAAAATTAAAGAAGATTTAGAAAGAAAACTATTAGATTCACTTACAAAAAACCAGGAATTAAAAAAACAGAATGAAAATCTAAAAAAAGATAAAGACTCACCAAAAACAAATCCTTCTATTGATTCAAAAAAACTAAGTGCAATAATCAAAGAACTTCAAATGGCAATTATTGAATTAAAGCAAGCTGACCATAACCAAAAAAATGCAACACAAAAATCATATGAGGCTAACCAAAATTTAGTCCAAAAACAAAACGAAATTTCTTTAATAAACAAAGATCTTGAAGAAGCAAAAAATAAAAAAGAACTAATAAATAACCAAAAACAAAATGCCGATAAAAATCTAGAAAGAATTAACAACATAATTAGCCAAAAAGAATTTGAAATCCAGGCACAAACTAATGTTAGAAATCAACTAGAAGCACAAAAAAATGACAATCAAGAGAAAATCAATAAACTACAAGAAAAGATCAAACAAACCGATTATCTTTTAACACAAAAACAAAGTGAAATTTCAACTAAAAGCAATGAATTAATAGAGGCAAATAAAGAACTAGTACAAGCTCAGGAAGCCCTAAATAATTCAATGCAAAATTTAGATAATATTAATCAAACAATCATAGACCTCGAAAAACAAAGAAAAAATCTTGAGGCAAATTTATCACAAAATAACAACAGTTTTCAAGAACAAACCAACAAAATCGATCAAATAACAATGCAACTGCACTCTGCTATTGATGAATTAAAAAAAGAGAATGAGAATCAAAAAAATAAAGTAGAAAAAGCTGAACAAGCAAAGCAAAACCTGCTAGAAAAGCAAGGCGAAATTTTGCTAAAAAACAAGGAATTAGAACTTACACAAAAACAAAAAGAAACTCTCGAAACTCAGAAACAAAGTGTGCAACAACTTCTTGATAAAATTAGTTTAGATATAGGAAAAAAAGAAAAAGAAATTCTAGATAAAACCGATGTAAAAAAACAATTAATGGTTGAACAAAATAAAGCACAACAAGAAGTTACAAAAGCAAATGAAAAGCTAACACAAGCAACACAATCACTAAATCAAAAAGCAAGTGAAATTTCAACTAAAAATAATGAATTAATAGAGGCAAATAAAGAACTAGTACAAGCTCAGGAAGCACAAAAAGCAACAAAGCAAAGCCTAGAAAACACAAACAGACAAATAAAAGAACTAGAAACTAAAAAAGAAGAGGCTGATACAAACCTTTTAAATATCAACAATAATTTACAAGAGGAATCAATCAAAATTTTGCAATTAGCAAATGATTTACAAAGTGCGATTGATGCATTAAAAAAGGCAAATGAGTCTCAAAAGAGTGCAATAGAAAAAGCAAAGCAAGCTAAGCAAAAACTTTCGCAGAATCAAAATGATATTGCTCTAAAAAATAAGGAATTGCAACAACAAAATAATCTAAAGAGTTCACTACAACAAGAAAAAGCAAAACTAGAACAAGACCTACAAAAATACACGGAAGAAATAAAACAAAAAACCGCTTCCAAAACTACCAAATCACAAGAAAAAAACAAAGCTTCAAGTGCATTAGATACAAGTAAACAAAAAGTCACAGAAACTGAAAATAAATTAGATGAAACTAACAACTCAATTAAAGATAAATCAGTTGCTGTATCTAAAAAAGAAAAAGAATTAGAAATAGAAGAAACTAATTTATCAAATCTACAACGTTTAGAACAATATAATATGCAAGTGTTGCAAGAAAAAAACACCGAATTAGATGGAATTAGTCAAATTTTAGCGCAAACAATACATACATATGAAGAGGCTTATAATCAACATAAATCAGTAGAGCAAGAAAGTTTGAATGCAAAAAATAATATTGAAAGAATAAAAAAAGAAAAAAAGAATGAATTAGAAACTATTAAAGAAATACAGGATGAATTTAACCAGGAAAAGAAAGAGCTTGACGACGAAACTGAAAGAAGATGAAAAAAAATAAAAGATATCGAAAACGCCCCTGACACCAAAACAAGTGAGGAAAGGGAAAAAAGAGATGAAGAGTGAAGAAGTGCAATAATATCATGATATGTTTGAAATAATTTTTCACTTAAATCTCGGTTAGAGAGACTCAAAAAACAATATGATCGAGAGCTAATGGATTGGGATTCTGACAAAATTATGTCTGAACTTAAGGCTGCTGAGCAAAAATATAACGATGCCCAAAGGGTATTAGAAGAAAAAACAAAAATACTTGCCGAAAAAACTAAAGAAAAAGATAATGTTCAACAAGAATACAACAATGCTGAACGTGAAAAAAATAACGCAACGCGTGAACTTGAGCAAACAAAATCTTCTATTCAAGCAAAAAATAATGAGATAGATAGGATAAAAAGAGAGTTAAATGCTGCGAAGCAAGAACTTCAGAATGCTAATGCTACAAAACAATCAAATATAGCAGAATTACAAGAAGCTAAAAAAGAATATGAAAGTAATATAAAAAACTTAAATACAAAAATTGCAGAAGAACAAAAAGCTATAGATACCTTAAATAATGTAGAAACAAATAAAAATTTATTACAACAAAAAATACAAGAAACTGAAACAAAAATAAATCAAATAGATAATGAAATTGCTAAAATCAACCTTTCATTAGCGCCATTAACTAATTCAAGCAAAACATTGCAAACAGAAAATAACGGAGCTGAAAGCGAATTGAGTCAAGCTAATAAAAATGTAACACAAAAAACTAGTGATCTTGAATTAGCAAACACTAAATTAAAAGAAGCAAACGCTAAAATTCAGGAAATTAAGAAAAATAAAGAAGAAGCAACCTTAGCCAAACTAAAAGCCGATAATAATTTAAAGGAAACTCTAAAAAATAAAAGTGATCTCGAAACCCAACTTCAAACCACGATACAAACAATAGATGAAAAACAAAAAGAAGTAAACAAAAAAAATAATGCACATGAAATAGCAAAACTAGAAGAACAAAAAGCCCAAGCTAATAAGGAAAAAGCAGATTTTGAACATAAAATAGCAACCCAAAAACTAAATAATAAAAATCAAGAATTAAACAACATATCAAAGCAATTAAATGATGAACAACAAGCATTGCAAGATTCTAAAACTACAAAACAAAATACACAACAAAAAGCTGACAAATTAGCAAATCAAATTAGCATTGTTAATGAAAATATTAAAAATATAGAACATGCTATCAATAACTCAAATCAATCAAAAACCATAACTGAAAACACAAATGCACAAGCACAAAAGGATTTAGAAGAAGCAAATAAGAAGGTAGCAAATAAAGCTCAAAATATAGAAAATATAAACTTAAAATTGCAAGCAGCAAATAAAGAAATTAAAAAAATCAAAGATACTAAAGCTAATGATGATTCAAAATTAGAAAAAATAAATAGTGATATTCAAATGTTTTTAAACAAAAAAGAAGAAAAGGAAGCTGAATTAAAAACTCTGACACAATCAAAGGATAAAAAAATTGCAGAAATAAATAAAATAAACAAAAATCTCGAATTCACAAGATTAGAGCAACAAAAAACTCAAAATAATAAAGATAATACAATATCATTATTGGATATTGCACAACAAAATCTAGATAACACAATTGAGCAATTAAAAAATAAAGATAACGAGTTGCAAAAAACCAAACAACAACTTAGCGAATCTCAAAGTGTCTTAAAGGAAACAACACAAGATATAAGTGAACAAGAAGAAAAACTAGAAACTATAAATAAAGATATTACAAACCTAAACCAAACTTTAGTAAGTAAAACAAAGGAAAAAGAAGAAGCAAATTTAGCAAGTACAAATGCTAAAAAAGAATTAGAAAAAACAAGTCAAGAATTAGTTGAAAAATCAAAGAAACTTGAACAACTAATCAATAAACCTCAAACCTATACTAATAACTAAAAAATAAAAATATCAAAAAAAACATCAGACTCAAATTTAAATAAAAAGATTTGGGTCTTTTCTTGTTTTGTATTAAAAACAATTAAATTAAGTTTTATTAATAATTTAATATAAAAAAAGAATAAAAAAAATGGCGATCGTAGCAGGATTCGAACCTGCGACCACATGCTTAGAAGGCACGTACTCTATCCCCTGAGCTACACGACCGTTGCATATAATATTTTAGCACTAAAATAAATTTAAGAACGCTTTTTATAAAATTTATTTTTGCATTAATTATCACAATACATATAAAATGAATTTTGATATCAAAATATGAGCTTTTTATATAGGCTATTATCCTATAATAAAAGATGCAAAATTTTGATAAAATTGTAGTAAAACAATTAAATAAAATCATAAATCTATCTTAATTTAAGTTGAGTTTGTATTTTTAAATCATAAAATTGGAAAAATAAATATTTAATTTCAAATATCAAAAAATTTTGTTTTTGTATAAAGCAACACAAACTTATAAATTTTTCAAAATCAATAAGTTTTTATAAAGAAACTAATTAAATTAATCTATTTCACATCATTGCATAAGTAAATCAATAATTTTGATAATGAACCTTAATAAAAGCGTAAAATTTCAATATTATAGGGAATTAAGAGGGAATTAAAATATGAAGAAAAAGTTCTTATTTCTATTAGGTACACCATTACCACTAATATCATTGAGTGCTGTTTCATGTTATAGTGATTTTGATTATTTAGACAATGGTCCTTCTAAAATTTTTAATATCAAGAAAACAAAATTTATAAATTTATCATCAAAAGATTATTCAATAAAAAATAAAAATCTAAACTTATATTTTCTTGACAATAAAATTCATCAACCATATGTTGCTATTGAGGAAATGTTAGGTGTTTTAAATGGCTTTGTTGATACTTCGCTAATTAGAAAAATACCGACTTATGACATCAATGCAACACAACTAGTTTCAAATAATCAATTAATGTATATTGACGCAGATCGTGATATTATTAGTGTTAGCAACGAAGCATTTTTTAATTTTGTTAAGCAAAGCAATTCAACTAATTACTCACGCTTCATAAGTTATGAAGGCTCAAAAATTGAAAATATTAATGACTTAAGCGGACCTATCAAATTTGATTTAAGAAGTTATCACATCGATATTTTTAAAGAGGGGAGAAGAACTTTTATTCCTTTAAGTATTTTTAATACCTTATTTTGTAGTCAAAACTATTACAATCTCTACTATAATGGCGATGCAGTTTATGGTAAATTTTTTTCACTAATGGAAGATGAAAATGACGCTTACTCATATCAACATGGTTCATGGTCAGCGGATAAAGAAACAACGCAGGATCGAATTTATAACCTTGATAATCTCTTATTTACCCTTGATAATTTTTATGGACTTAAATCATATAAAAATATATCAAACTTTCAACAGTATATCAGCGATATAAAAAAAGAATTATTAAGCAATAATCCCGATATATATAACAAGGCATATGCAAAATTATTCTTTAACAAATTAAATGACTTGCATACTAGAATTAATATGTTAAATATATTCACAAACAATAGTAAAAAAATCAATGATTATGCATCTAAATTATATGGAACTGAACGAAGTGAATATGCCAAAGTTAATGAATACCTTGAGCAAAAAAGAGCTATACTTGAGCAAAAAATTAAACAAGATGGTTTTATTATAAATGGTAACTTAGCATATATTATTATCGATAATTTTGAAACAGCATCTAATAATAAAATTTATGCAAAAAATATCAAAAGTGACACATTTGAATTTTTAAGAAATACATTGCAAAAAATATTAAAACAAAAAAATATTAAAAATGTTGTGATTGATATTTCTAGAAATGGTGGTGGAAATATTGGAGCAATGTATCGTGCTGTTGGTTTATTAACAAATAAGGACATTGTTGTGCATAGTAAATCACTACTTTCTGGTATTATAGAAACACAAAAATATAAAATCGATGCTAACAAGGACGGCAATTATTATGATAATGATGCATTTGAAAACTTTAATTACTATATATTAACTAGCAAAAATACTTTTAGTGCTGCTAACACATTTTCAGGAATCATAAAGGAACTAAAAGTGGCCAAAATTATAGGTCAAAAATCTGGAGGAGGGACCGCGCCTGTATTGCCCTTGGTTTTGAATGATGGAACATCAATATCAACTAGTTCACCATTAAATTATTTATATAAACATCACGGATCAGAAATAAATCTAGAAGATGGTGTAAAACCAGACATTGAAATTCCATATAACAACTTTTATGATATAGACTATCTAACTAAAATTTTGCCTAAATAAATCTAAATTTAAATTGAATTTTTTCTTTAAGCAATAAAGTAGGAATTTAAAATTCCTACTTTTAGATTTTTATTTTCTTAATTTCACTGGCGATTTTTGTACTAATAATTTTAGATAATTCTAAAATATCTGCGTCAATTATTGCCTGATATGAGCCAAACTTTTCTAATAATTTTTGTTCTATCTTAGGCCCAACACCTTTTATTTTTGTTAAGAGACTATCTGTAATTATTTTATTGTGTCTTTTATTATAAACGGCCTTAGCACTCTTATCGACATCATATTGAATTTGCGATAAAAAATTAAACACCTTAGCATCTGAAATTTTAATTTCTACGCCACTATCATTAATTAATCTCGCAAACTCGTGGTGATTATTTTTTACAAGTCCGAAAATAGGCACATTTTTATGAAATTTTTTCAAGGCCTTAATTGCAGCATTAATTTGAATCTCACCGCCATCAACAAAAATCAAATTAATATCTTCATCAATTGAATGGTCACAAAAAAACTTACTAATATTTTGATACATATAATGGTAATCAGAATTAGCATCTTCATTTTTGCAAAGTATATAAG
>NZ_JBSQBC010000014.1:0-20787 GCF_053851675.1 Mycoplasma sp. 1781 | reverse complement strand
ATGATAGAGCTATAATTGGTGTTGCCAAAACAGGCAAAAATCCTAAAAAAAGTAATTTGCTTTTTTTCATTTTTTTTCCTTTCAATTTAGTATTTTTTATAATTATATGACCAACCAAAAAAAAAAAAAAAATAGCGCTTTTTTTAAAGAAAAATCATATTTTAAATTAAAAATTTATGGCTAATTTAACTTACTATACACTTTTTTTCATCACTTAATTTTTGTATAATATTTCTAATTTTAGGCTTAAAAAAACTAAAGTTTTATACTGCCATAAACCAATGCAAATAAAAACATAAATAATTCATTAATACATATTAATAAAAAAATGAAAGTCACAAATTAAGCTTAAATTAAACATAAAATAAATAGTTTATATATTAATATTTAAGAATTTTTTAACCGATATTTCATTTTTAAAAAATATATACCTTTAATAATATATGTTATCGGCCTTGATTATACTTATTTTTTGTTTCACTAGAGGCATTTATAATAATTAATGCACGAAATAAAATAATAAAAAACTCAAATCATTATTTTTGACTTGAGTCTAATTATTTTATTTTGCCTAATGTATTCTTATTTTTGGTTATTATCTAAATTTCTTTATTTAATTAGAATGTTCAATATTTTATTTTCAATATAAATAACTTTAATCACTTGCTTGTCTTTTAATCATTTCTTAATTGAATCAAGCTGCATTGCCTGCGTAACAATTTCATCATTATTCCAAATTGGTCGAATTTCTAACTGACCACGCAACTTTCCGTTAATTTGTACACCAATTTGCGGATTTTTTTCAATAATTAAATTAGTTTTGGCAATTGGCCATTTTTGGTAAAATATCGATTTTTCACCAATCATTTCCAAAAATTCTTCTGCTATATGAGGAGCGAAGGGTGAAAATAAAATAGCAAAGTTTTTAATAATTTCTAATGAATTAATTTTTTCAATATTCGCAAGAAAATTAATAAAGACCATAAACTTGCTTATTGCTATATTAAACTTATATTTTTCAATATTTTCACTAATATCCAAAATAAGTTGATTAATATTGCTATCAAGTTCCTGATTTTCGTCAGTTATATCGATGTTTTTTCTTAATTTATCAACAATAAGATAAATTCTATCGAGTCATTTTCTAATTCCGTTGAGAGAATCTGTATTTCATGACTTTGACTCAGTTAAGGGGCCCATAAACATCTCATATAACCTTAGGGCATCAGCACCATGTGATTCAACTAGACCATCAGGATTGATGACATTGCCAAGAGATTTTGACATTTTTTGTCCATCTGGTCCTAAAATTAAACCTTGGTTTATTAACTTTTGAAATGGTTCCTTGGTATTGACAATGCCTAAATCATATAAAAATCTATGTCAAAATCTAGCATATAATAAGTGTAATACGGCATGCTCTTGGCCGCCAATGTATAAATCCACTGGCAACCATTGATTAAATCTTTCCTTTGCTTCTTGACTATCAAGCGGTAAATATGTTCCGTCATCATTTTTTAAAATATAGGCCAGGAAATATCAACTAGACCCTGCTCATTGGGGCATTACATTAGTATCATGTCGATATATCTTATTATCAACTTCAACATATAATCAATCCTTAATGTTGGCAAGCGGTCCTTCTGTTGAGCCTGATGCTTTAATATTATTAACCTCAGGAAGTTTTACTAAATTATCAACTAAATAAATTTTATTATTTTCATCAAATAAAACCGGAAACGGTTCGCCCCAATATCGTTGACGTGAAAATACTCAATCTCTCAATTTAAAATTAGTTTTATTATCAACGACACCCATCGCATTTAATTTATGATAAATAACTTCTGTTGCTTGTGCTTTTTTAAGGCCGTTTGCGATATCAGAATTAATATGTTTAGAATCGTCAACAAACGGTAACTTCTCCGCTTCTAATACTTGTTTAATAGTTAGATTATATTTTCTTGCAAACTCATAATCCCTGGCATCATGAGCAGGAACAGACATTATTGCTCCTTCGCCATAACTCATTAAAACATAGTCAGAAACTCAAACCGGAATATTTTCATTTGTTAGGGGATGACTAACATATGCCCCAGTGAACAAACCTGTCTTGTCTTTATTAAGTTGTGTTCTTTCGAGGTCGTTTTTTGTTTTTGTTATATTTATATAATCGATAATTAATTTCTTATATTCATCTGTACAAATTTCTAAAAGCAATGGATGCTCAGGACTAATAATAATCGATGAAACACCATAGATAGTATCTAATCTGGTTGTGAAAGTTGCAATATTTTTCTTTGAATTTTTAAGATTTCATCTAACAATATGACCTTGTGATTTTCCGATTCAATTTTTTTGTAATAATTTTAAACTTTCAGGTCAATCAAGGCTAGCCAATCCCTCTAAGAGTTTATCAGCATATTTAGTGATCTTTAGGACTCATTGCTTCATCGGCTTCTTGACGACAGGAAAATTACCGCGCTCCGAAACTTTTTGCCCATTAATTTCAATAATTTCTTCGTTGGCCAATACTGTGCCCAATCCTTCGCATCAATTAACGTCAATTTCCTCAATTGAAGCAAGTCCATGCTTATATAATTCCTTAAAAATTCATTGAGTTCAAATATAAAACTTGGGATCAGTAGTATTAATTTCTTTATCATAATCATATGAAAATCCCATTAGTTTTAATTGTCTACGAAAGTTATTAATATTTTTTATTGTGAAGGGGGCTGGGTGGTTTCCAGTCTTAATTGCATATTGCTCAGCAGGTAACCCAAAAGCATCTCAGCCAATTGGATGCAATACATCAAATCCGTTTAATCTTTTGTAACGTGAAATTATATCTGTTGCAGTATAGCCTTCAAGATGTCCAACATGTAAACCAGACCCCGAAGGATATGGGAACATATCAAGAATATAGGCCTTTTTATTGCTTTTTTTTGTTGTCTTAAATGATCTATTTTGTTCTCAAAAATCTTGTCATTTTTTTTCTATTAGTTTATGGTTATACATGTTATTAATTTTACATTAATATCTTTTTTTACAAATATAATGTTGTTTAATTTCTTGCAAAAAACATTAGCACTGTTTTTATATAAATTATTGTAAAATTTAATATATTATTTTTAACTGTAATACAACAAAACAATAAAGGAAAAAATATGGCTGAAGAAAGTAAAGATTATAAAGACACATTATTAATGCCACAAACAGAATTCTCAATGAAAGCAAATCTTGCTGATAAGGAAATTATCTTCCAAAAAAAATGAGAAGATGAACAACTATATCAAAAAATTTTAGCTTCCAACAAAGGGAATAAAACATTTGTTTTGCATGATGGACCTCCATATGGGAATGGGAATATTCATGTTGGTCATGCGTTAAATAAAATCCTTAAGGACATAATTGTACGATTCAAAAATATGCAAGGCTTTTATGCTCCATTTACACCCGGCTGAGATACTCACGGGCTTCCTATTGAACACAAAATGTTAGTAGAGCGAAAAATGACTGCAAAAGATTTTTCAGTTGTGGAACTAAGAAGAGCATGTGAAGAGTATGCGCTAAGTCAGGTTGCAAAACAAATGGAACAATTTAAAAAGCTTTCATTGCTAACTGATTTTAAAGAAATTTATGTTACTTTAGATAAAAGATTTGAAGCACAACAATTAAGACTTTTTAAAAAAATGCTATTTGATGGTTTGATATACAAGGACCTAAAACCAATATATTGATCGCCTTCTTCACAATCTGCCCTAGCAGAAGCTGAAGTTGAATACGCAGACCATATTTCACCATCAATATTTGTTGCCTTTAAGATTACAGAAGGCAATAATATTGTTTGTAAGGATGAAAAACTAATTATATGAACAACTACTCCGTGAACATTAATTGCAAATTCAGGTGTAGCTATCAATTCAGAATTTGAATACATCAAAATAAAAGTTAATAATACTACTTACATTTTAGCCGAAGGCCTAGTTGAATCAGTTGCTCAACAATGTAAATGAGAAAAATATGAAATTATTGGAAGCAGTTTCAAAGGTAAAGACTTATTAGGAATAAAATACGAAAGTCCAATTAATAAACTAATTTGTCCAGTCGTTGAGGGACACCATGTTACACTTGAAAATGGGTCAGGATTAGTCCATATGGCACCTTTATTTGGCGAAGATGATTTTATTATTGGAAATAAAAACAACCTTGAAAAAATTATGCACGTCAATGATGATGGGACATTAAATGAAAAAGCACTTCAATTTAAGAACATTTTCTATGATGATGCTAATCCATTAATTGGTAATTTCTTAGAGGAAAATAATTTGTTGCTTGGATTCAAAAAGATAAAACACTCATATCCTCATGATTGAAGAACCCATCTTCCAATTATGTATCGCGCCACTCCTCAGTGATTTGTATCCGTTAAAAAGATTAAAGATAAAATTCTAAATGAAATAAATAATGTTAAAACATATAACGAGTGATCAAAAAACCGTCTTGAATTAATGCTTGAAAATCGCGATACTTGATGTATTTCAAGACAACGAAGTTGAGGTGTTCCTATTATTGTTTTTTATGACAAAAACAAAAATCCAATATTGGAAGAAGAAATATTTGACTATGTCATAAATCTTATAGAAAAACATGGCTCAAACATATGATATGAAAAAACAGCGGACGAATTATTACCTGAAAAATATCAAAAACTTGGATACACTAAGGAAAATGATATTATGGATGTTTGATTTGATTCAGGATCAACTTCACTAGGCGTTAAACCAGCTGCTATTGAAGCACCATTTGACTTATATCTTGAAGGTTCAGACCAATATCGTGGTTGATTTAATAGCTCAATGATAAATTCGGTTGCTTGAAGAAATAAAAGTCCCTTTAAGTCATTTCTATCGCATGGTTTTACCCTCGATGGCAAGGGGCGCAAGATGTCTAAATCATTAGGAAATACGGTTGACCCGCTAGAAATAGTAAAAAAATATGGTTCAGATATTTTAAGATTATGAGCTGCAAACTCTGAATACACGGCCGATATTACAATTGATAATAAGATTTTGGAACAAAATGTCGAAATTTATCGTAAATTAAGAAATACAATCAAATTTATGCTAGGAGCACTATTTGACTTTGATTTTAATTATGTTAGTCTTGAATCTATTCATGCATTAATGTTTGAAAAAATAAATAACTTGGAAGCTAAAGTTCTATCCTTTTATGAAAATTATAAATTTGTAAATGTTATTAAAGAAGTAAATAATTTTATCATTGATTTAAGTTCTTACTACATCACAATTACAAAAGATATTTTATATCTAAATAAACAAGATAACTATGAAAGAAGACAAGTTCAAACCGTTTTTGCCAAAACCATTAAAACTTTATTGCAAATACTTGCTCCTATACTTCCAACAACTATGGAGGAAGTATATCAATATTATAACGAACCTAATAAGCAAGAATCTGTACACTTATTAAAATGAAATCTAAATAAAACTTTTTCAACAAAGCTAAGCGATAAATGACAAGAATTTTTTGATCTAAAAGACGAAGTTTATAGATTAATTGAAGAAAAGATTAAATTGCAAGAAATTAAGAGACAAAACGAAGCATTTGTAACTATTACAACTAAATCAGAATTCATAAAATCATTACCACTAGCTAAATTACTAATGATTGCTAAATTAACCATCGGAAACGAAATGAAGGTTGAAAAACGCGAATCATATAAATGTCTAAGATGTTGAAATCACTTTGAAAAAGATCAATTTAGTTTTAAAAATGAAATTTGCTTTAGATGCGAGGAGGTTATTGATGCAAGAAAATAAAAAGGAAAAATACTTTTCAAAAGAATATTGAAAAACAAATTGAAAATTCATTCTTGTTAACATAGCAATTTTTTTGGGAGCATTATTTATTTTCTTATTAATAGACCAACTTACAAAGGAATATATTTTTAGATGAAAAGATAAAAGCATATTATCTCCAGATCTAGACTATGAAATCGGCAACAAATTTATAATCTTTAAATCAGTTTTTCACGCTGGCACTACGTTAGGTTTTTTTGAAAGCAATTTGCCAGTCTTGCACACATTTAGTTTTGCCATTATTTTAGGTTCACTATGAGGCGTAACTTTTGTTAGAGAAAAGCATTCAATATGCATAACTATTTTTCTTGGTTTAGTAAGTGCTGGATCTATGGGTAATATGATTGATAGATTTATATTCGGTGGCGTAAGAGATATTATGAATTTTCCGTGAGCAAACCAAGGTGTTTTAAATTTTGCTGATATTTGATTAGTTTTAGGAGCAATAGGTGTGGTTTTATCGATTGTAACCATACATTGAATAAAACATTATAAAAAGAACAAACTAACAAAAGACGAAAATAAGGTTTAACTAAACCTTATTTTTTTCGCTCTTTTTTCATATATTTGTTATATTTCCAAGTTTATAAATTAAAAATTTATAGGGAGGAAAAATGAAAAAATTAAGTGAAAAAGAATGTGATGAAATTGCTGGCGGATTTGCTATATCAGCCTTAATTACTTCTATATTAGGAGCAATTCCAATAATCACCTCAGCAATAAGCTCTACCGTAGGCCTAATAAGATCAGTAAATTCTTCAAAGGGCGAAATTAAAACCAAAGATTTCAATGCAAAATGGGAAGATACTGATAATAACATTGGCTTCAATGTTGGCTTTCATTACTGCTTATAAATAAAAAACTAGGAAACTTTCCTAGTTTTTTATTTATTAATCTTCTTTTTTGAAATAAGTACTTATTTTTTTGATTTTTCTAATATCTTGTTAAATCTTTCTACACGACCACGTGCCTTAACGTCTGTACGATTTCCGGTGTAGAATGCATGACAATTAGAGCAAACATCTAAAGATACTTTTTCAGCGGTTGAACCAAAAATAAAATCTGTGCTACACGATGAACATGTTGCATGAATTTCAGAATATTTTGGATGAATTTCCTTTTTCATAGAATATGCTCCTTATATATTATTTATTGAAGTTAATTAACTAGCAAAAATTATAACATAAAAGCGTTATTTTTACTCATTAATATTTTTTCATTTTCACTCAACAACTTCTGGCATATCGTAGCCAAATTCATGAATATATTCATTATGTTCTTGTATTTTTTTATTCATTAAATCGATAAAATTTTGTTCCTTAGAACCATATAATTTCTCTATTGCATCTTTAGCAATGTGATATCTATCCATTTCACTTAATTGTCTGATATCAAAACTAGTTGTTATATCACCATTTTCACGATAACCATGAATAATTAAATTGTGATTTGTTCGATCAAAGAATATATCTCTTATTAAACCTTCAAATCCATGGAAAGAAAACACAACTAGTTTATCTCTTGTAAATGCCTTATCAAATTCCTCGTCACTAATTCCACGTGGATCGATCTTAGGATTTCTTAATTTTAATAAATCAACAACATTAATATACTTGATTTTAAGCTTAGGAAAATGACTATGAACAATAGAAATTGCTGCTAGTGTTTCTAGGTTCGGTTCAACACCAGATGATGCAAAGACAATATCAGGCGTTTCTGTTTCCTTAACATTTGAAGCTCAATCAATAACCTTATAGCCTTTTTCAACAAGTTCTTTTGCTTCATCGATATTGAAAAATTGTTCTCGCGGTTGCTTAGAAGCAACAATTAGATTAATAACATTTCTTTCAGTTAATGATTTTTCCATAACAGCCAAAAGTGTATTAGAATCTGCAGGCAAATATTCTCTTATTAATTCAGGACGTTTGTCGGCAAGATGGCCTAAAAGGCCAGGATCCTGGTGCGTATAACCATTATGATCTTGTTGAAATGCTGTTGAAGTTGCAATAATATTTAGAGATGGATAATCATTTCTTCATTTCAATTCTAAAGACTTCTTTAATCACTTCATATGCTGAGTTAACATTGAATCGATAACCCGTAAGAATGATTCATATGAAGCAAAAAAACCATGGCGTCCAGTCAAAACATAACCTTCTAAAAAGCCTTCAGCCTGGTGCTCACTTAATTGTGAATCAATAATTCTACCAACAGGACCAACAAATTCATCATATTTGTCCGAATATTCCTCTAATCATTGACGCTTAGTAACTCTAAAAAGTTCAAATAATTTATTTGATTTTGTTTCATCAGGACCAAAGACCCTAAAATTATCAGGATTTTTTGTTACAACATCAGCCATATATTTTCCTAGCTCAACCATATCCTGCCCTTTATTTTTACCAGGATATTCAACACTAGTAGCAAATTTTTCTCAGGGAGATAAATCTAGATAGCGTGAATTGATTCCTCCGTTTGTTATTGGATTTGTTGCCATTCTTTGCTTACCTTTTGGAGCCAGGTTTTTAATTTCAGCTAGAATAGTTCCGTTTTCATCAAAAAGTTCTTCAGGTTTATATGATTTTAGTCACTTTTCTAACTCTTTAATGTGAGTAACATTAAAAGCACTAACAGGCAAGGGCACTTGATGTGCTCTAAAACTGCCTTCAATTTCTTGTCCATCTCAATCTTTTGGACATGTCCAACCTTTCGGGGTTCTAACAACTAGCATAGGCCATAATGGTCTTGTTACATTATTTGGCCCGACTAATTCTGCCTTAGCCTTAATATTTAGAATATCTTCAATAGCTTGATCCATGATTTTAGCCATTTCTTGATGAATTTCAACACTAGTTTTATTACCACTTCATTCAAAGAAATATGGCTTTCAACCTAAACCTAAAAAATATTGTTCAATTTCCTTTCTTGGTTTTCTTGCTAAAAGAGTTGGATTAGAAATTTTCCCACCATTTAGATGAACGATAGGAAGAACAACGCCATCATTCACTGGATTAATAAACGAATTTGAAAATCATCCAGCACAAAGGGGCCCAGTTTCGGCCTCACCATCGCCTATAACCGCAGCCGCAATCACACCAGGATTATCCAATATTGCTCCTGTTGCATGCGACAATGAATAGCCTAACTCTCCACCTTCATGAATTGATCCAGGTGTTTCAGGAGCGGCGTGACTTGCTGTTCCACCAGGAAATGAAAAACGCTTGCACATTCGTTGTATCCCTTTTTCATCCTGTGAAATTTGGGGATAAATTTCTGAATAAGAACCATCCAAATATGAGTTAGATATCATGACTTGGCCGCCATGTCCAGGACCCTCTATATAAAACATATTTAAATCATATTTATTAATAACACGGTTTAAATGGGTATAAATAAAATTTTGTCCAGGAATTGTTCCTCAGTGACCAATAGGATATAATTTAATATCATCTTTTGTTAATTCTTTTTTTAATAATGGATTGTTTCTTAAATAGATTTGAGCAACACTTAGATAATTAGCTGCTCTAAATCACTTATCCATTAATTCAAAATATTCTTTTTTATCAAAATTACTATTCATATTCCTCCATAATATATTTTTGCAAAAAATATAGTAATAATATTTTACATCAATTTATTAAGAAGTAAAGGGGTTAATAGCTAATCATACATAAAAACAAAAAATGCCCTACAATAAACATAGTCATTTTTTTAAAAACACATTTTATTGTCAATTTCTCCAAAAAAGCGTATGTAGAGTTTCTTGATTTAATGACAACTGTAATCTTTTTTGTTATATCAATTTATTATAATTTTCTACAATAGTTTTTAGTTATAAAAAGCCATTTTTTTAACATATGTTTAATAACTAAATCTAGACCATTTACTGAAAATAAATTTTAATTGAGAATTTTATTTGTTTTGTGATGAATTACAACTGATAAATAAATATAATTTAATTTTTTGATGTTTCAATATATGAAACACAATGTTTGGCGTATCTCTATTACAATTTCTTTTTTTACATAATCAATAAACAAAGAACTCAAACCTCTTATTTCTTCTTCTTTTTTTCTTTTAGCTATTTCCTATTAGCAACTAATTAAAAAAATCCAAGCACAAATGTGACTGGATTTTTTATCTATGTTCAACAAAAGCAAGTAATTTTATAATCCTAATTCCTCATCAGTCGGAATATCTAGATTTGAACCAACATAAGCAAAAATTTCGGGACTTTGTTTTAAATATTTACCATCTAAAATTCTTTGAATAGATTTTATTGTATCTTCCAACGAAACATAAACACCGGGAGATTTTGTAAAGTGTTCAGTCATGAAGAAGTTTTGAGTAAAGAAATTTTCCAATTGAAGAGCCTTTTTAACTGTATTCTTACTTTGTTCATCTAACTCATCAAATCCTAGAATCAAAATAACATCTTCAAGGTCTTTATATGCTTTTAAAATTCTTTTTGTTTCTATGATAGCGTCAAAGTGTGCTTTACCAATAATTTTTTCATCAACAGAGTGTGATGAAGAAGCTAGAGGGTCAAAAGCAGGGATAATATTTTTTGAGGTTTGATTATGCGATAAAACAAGATTACCATCAAGGTGGTTAAATACTGCAACGGCTGATGGATCACTTAAATCATCCATTGGCAAGAAAATAGTTTGGAATGATGTTATTGACCCATTTTTGTTTCTAAATAATCTATTTTCAACATTAGCAACATCTGATTCTAATGTAGATTGATAACCACCTACAGAAGGTTTTTTACCCAATGAAGCAGAAACCTCATTTTCAGCCTGAATAAAACGATAAATATTATCAATAAATAATAAGACATCATCTTTTTCATAATCTCTTAAATATTCGGCAGCTGTAATACCAATTGGTACAATCGACATTCTAGCTCCTGGTGATTCATTCATTTTTGAAATATACATTACTGAATTCTTCATTAAATTTGATGATTCTAACTCATCAAATAATTCAATAGCTTCACGTGATCTTTCTCCGGAACCAATAAAAATATTTGAAGTCTTTGTTGATTTTTTATTAACATTAAAAATAATTTCCTTCATTAAAACAGTTTTACCAACACCGGCGCCACCAAATATACCCAATTTATATCCTTTAATAATTGGCATAAAGAAGTCAATTGCCTTAATTCCTGTTTCAACTATTTCTAGATTACTCTCTAGATAGCGATCGTTATTAATAATTGAATTCATTTCAATATATATAGGTTTTGTTCCACGTTTTTCAAGTAACGGTTTTCCCTCAAATGAATAGATATTATTTTTGGAACCTGAACCAACTGGAACCATAAAACTTTGTTTGGTATTAATAATTTCATCATTGATGTTAATTTCTTTTGAAGAATAGATAATAATAGCTCTAATTGTTTCCTCATCAATAATTCTTTTTACCAATAAATAAGTTTTGCCGTCATTCGTTGTTAGTAATTGATTAACTAATGGCAACTCTTTTTTATTAAATTTAACTTCAATAATGTCAGATCATAATTTAACTATTTTTCCCATTATTTATCTCCTAA
Source organism: Mycoplasma sp. 1781 (assembly GCF_053851675.1). Classification (NCBI taxonomy): domain Bacteria; kingdom Bacillati; phylum Mycoplasmatota; class Mollicutes; order Mycoplasmatales; family Mycoplasmataceae; genus Mycoplasma; species Mycoplasma sp. 1781. The sequence continues at coordinate 9,351 of NZ_JBSQBC010000014.1, read as the reverse complement.
CTTTTTAGCAACTAATTCTAAATATTCCTTACTAAATTCAACAAACTCATGTTCATATTCAACATCTCATCCTAAATTTAAATAATCTGAATATTGTTTTAAAGCATATGCAAAAAAGTTTTTCATAATCTTATCATCATAATCTGTACTTGTTTGCATAGTATTATAAGCATTTTTAGCTTCCTGATTTGTTTCAATTAAAAGATCGATAAATCTTAGCGCTTTTTCTTCATCCTTAATTCCATGTAATATAGTTCATGAAATTAGTTTAGACATCAATAAAACAAATTTATTCGAATATAATGTATATCCTTTTTGGATAAACATCTTATCAATCATTTTTCCTTTGTACAATAATGTTGCGGTTTCTTTATTCAATTCATAATCAAGAGCAGCAAGCTTTAAATGTCTCTTATATTGTTTAAAGATTTTACCTACTTCTGAAGCTACCTTTGACATAATTCTATTTTGTACTGATGAACCAGTTCTTGAAACTGATAAATTAATATTGATAGCCGGTAAAACACCTTGAGAAAATAAGTCAGCGCTAGTTACAATTTGACCATCAGTAATTGATATAACATTAGAAGAAATTAATGAAGTTATATCGCCATCAATAGTTTGTAAAATTGGCAAAGCAGTAATTGTTTTTCTATTTTTAAATGAACCAGCACGTTCTAATAATTGTGAATGAGCAAAAAATATGTCGCCAGGCATTGCTTCCTTACCAACAGGCTTATCAGTTAATAAAGCAATTTCTCGAATAATATTAGCATGCTTTGTTAAGTCATCAAATATAATAACAACATCATCAGTTAATGAAATGTTTTCAGCATGAGCCATACCTACATATGGAGCTAGATATTGCTCGTATGCACTAGTAGCAGGCGCATCAACAATAATAGTATTTTTTAAGGCATCATGTTCTTTTAAGGTATTATAAATTTTAGATATGCTTTCTCTTTTTTGTCCAATTGCAACATAAACACACTTGGTATTGGTTTTTGCTTGATTTAAGATAACATTAATTGCTATGTGAGTTTTTCCGGTTTGTCTATCCCCAATAATTAATTCACGTTGTCCTTTTCCGATAGGAATTAATAAATCTATTGATGTGAATCCTGTATATAGTTGCTCATTTAATGTTTGAACACTCATTAATTGATGAGCAAGTTTAAATGTGGCACTTTCAGGATCATTTTTTTGTTTTTCAACAGCAAGCTTTTTAGGTAAAACAACATCTCCAAAAATATCGACTACATTTCCAAAATGTTGTTTTGAAGTAAATACATCACGCTTTTGGGTAGCGATTATTGTATCATTAATTTTTAACTCTTTATTTTCATTATTAGCTAATAAAAACGCGTGATCATTTGTAGCACTAATAAGAATTAATTTAATATTTGTATCTCTTTCGCAAACAAATTGTTGTCCTTGTTCATAAGGAAATTGTCCTGATACTTCAACAATATAACCAAAAATAGAAATTATCTTGGGATTTTTATTTGGTTTAGCATTACTATTTTCCATTTTCTTCTCCTTTATTATTCATAAAATAACTTTTTTTAATATATAACTTCAAAATTCCTGCTATGTCTGAGAAATATAAAATAATGTTAGGCAAGAATTCAACATAATATCCATCTTTTATTAGGTCCTTAAGAATCTCATTATATAATTTTTCGAAGTCATTATTTCATTCAAATTCTTCATTATTCGCATAAATTAATGGAACTTTTTTATAAATGCTAAATATAGCGTTTTCTTCGAAGTTAACAATAAAATTGGCAAATTTTATAGGTAGATAATCCATAAGTGATTTCTTAATTCTCTCTAGAAAGTCAATTACACGGGAATCCTTTGTATTAAAATTACCTTTAAATAAAATAGTTGAAATAAGTTTATTAAAATCAATTAATTTAATTTCATTTTGATTTTTTTGATCTTCAAACCAGAACAAAATTCTATCTTTATTTCCATCTATTAATATAGATTTTTTTTCAGGCATTTTTCTCCTTAAAATAAGTTAAATAATAAAACAACATTATTATAACCATAATTTCCTAATAATTTAGGAATTGATAATAAAAAAATAATAGCAAAGCCATTATTTTTCTACAATAGGATATACTGAAGCAAATTTTTTATTAATTCTATTTTCGAATTTTACAATACCATCTATTAAAGCAAATAATGTATCATCTTTTCCTTTGCCTACATTATTGCCAGGAAAGATTTTTGTTCCTCTTTGTCTATAAATAATGCTTCCGGCTGTTACAAATTGTCCATCAGTAGCCTTAACTCCTAATCTTCTACCAGCCGAGTCTCTACTATTCGAGGTTGTTCCACCAGATTTCGTATGTGCCATGTCTTATTTCTCCTTAATTTCTGCAATTTGAACTTTTGTATAAGGTTGACGGTGACCTAATTTACGTTTATGAGTTGATTTAGCATTGTGTCTATAAACAACAATTTTCTTTGCTTTCCCTTGTTTTTCAATGATACCTAAAACAGAAGCAGCTTCTAAATATGGAGTTCCAATTTTATTTTCGACTGCTAAAACTTTATCAAAAACAACCTTGTCCCCTGCATTTCCATCGATTTTTTCGATATAAATAGAATCGCCTTTTTTAACGATTAATTGTTTACCACCTGTTTCGATAATTGCAAACATTTAAAATCTCCTTATATTTTGTCACATCTTTGAGGTACTTTTAAAAAGTTTAAAAACCTGTTTAGAATGGTTACTCTATAAGTAACTTGATTATTTTACCACAAATTTGCGTATATTTCGGCAAAATAAAAAAACAAGGAAATTATTCCTTGTCCTTATTCTAATTAATTATTCGTAATCTATTTTATTATCATCAAATTCTTCTGATTCATTATCATCAGTCTCAAAATCTTCATTGTCATAAAAATCATCAGCAAAGTCATTAACAAAGCCTTTGTCGCTAAGACCTTCTTCATCATATTCTTGCGTCAAAGTATCTAAATCAATCATATTTTCATCGCCTAATTCAATATCGTCTTGTTCTTCGTTTTCATCGAAATTTGTAAAGTATTTAATCGATGGTTTAATATCGTATTTAGAATGTTCTTCAAATGAATATAGTGCAGTTCCTGAAGGGATTTTCTTTCCAACAATAATATTTTCTTTTAGACCACTTAAATTATCTGTTCTAGAAGAAATGGCAGCATTAACAAGAATTTTCGAAGTTTCTTGATATGAAGCGGCAGCCAAAAACGAATCAGACAACAGCGGAACTTGTTTAGCACCTTTAATAACAACACTTCCATATGCTGGAATTTTGTTTTGAGATAATAATAACGAATTTTCTTCTTGATAATCAAAGATATCAACAATAGCACCAGCAAAGAATTTTGAATCTCCAGGATCACTAATAACAATTTTAGACATCATTTGTCTAATAATAATTTCAATATATTTATCACTAATAGCAATACCTTGAATACGATAAATTCTTTGAATTTCTTTTAGTAAGTAATTTTGGACTGTTCTAACATCAGTTAGTGCTAATAACTCTTTTAGAATAATTGGGCCTTCTGAAAGCTTTTGGCCGACTTTAACATCATCACCAATAGAAACTCTTAATTTCTTATTAGTATTAACTAAAATAGATCTAGTTTCAATTTGATTTTTATTATTCAGAATTTCGATATAAACAACATAATCGTTATCAGATTTTTCAAGTTTTTCAATATCAACTACAATACCTTGATATGGCGAAATTGTTGCTGGTCTACCTCATGGTTGTTCATGAGCATCAATTAATTCAATTAATCTAGTAAAACCGCCAGTAATATCTTCAACACCAGCAACCCCACCAGTATGGAATGTACGCATAGTTAGCTGTGTACCAGGTTCACCAATTGATTGAGCAGCTATGATACCTACTGCTTCACCAATATTAACAACACGGTTTGTTGCTAAGTCCTTACCAAAACACATTTTACATACACCATTACGAGTGTTACATCCAAGGATCGATCTAATTTCAACTTCTTCAATACCAGCATCAATAATTTTTTGTGCTATCTTATTAGTAATTAAGATGTTTCGGCTACAAATCAAATTACCTTCTTTATCATAAATTGGCTTATTTGAAAATCGACCAATTATTCTTTCTTTTAGAGATACAATAATTTGTTTTGTTTTAGTATCAATGATATTTCTAGCTAAAAATCCATATTCCGAACCACAATTTTCTTCTCTAACCACAATATTTTGAGCAACATCAACCAATCTTCTTGTTAAATAACCTGATTTAGCAGTATTAAGTGCAGTATCAGTAAGACCTTTTCTAGCACCGTGGGTTGACGAATAGAATTCAAATGCGGTTAGGCCCTCGATAAATGATGACTTAACGGGAACTTCAACGGTCGAACGAACAACCCTATCATTTTTAGCATCAGCTTTAGTGGTTTTTGTATTGTTAGCCATCAATCCACGCATACCAGCTAATTGAACATAGTTTGAAATGTTTCCACGAGCACCTGAGTTAATCATAGTGATAACTGGGTTTTGTGGATTTTCTTTGATGATTGTTTGCAATTCTTGTTGGATTTTATCTTTGATTTCAGCTCATTTTTTAATAGTTAACGAGTATCTATCATCATCAGTTATATAACCTAATTTGTAATAGTTTTTTAATTTAGCAATATATTCATCACCTTCAGCGATATATTCTTTTTTCTTTTCAGTTTCTAAAATATCCGAGAAGGAAATAGAAATACCTGAAGTAGTTGAATAATCAAAGCCAAGTTGTTTAATATCGTCAAGAATAGAAGCAACAATATTTGTATATTTAAATCAAACCTTGTCTAACAATTTAGCTTTCTCTTTAGCACTTAATGGAATATGAATTTGTCCGCGGTATCTCTCTTCATTTTCTAAATTTAATTTTTGTTTTTCTTCTAAAACAAATTCAGTCAATAAATCTGCATGTTCTCTTTCAAGATTTTGGCCCTTGTAGGTTTTTAATTTTAGAAATTCTAAAACAATATCCGAATCTTGCAAATCATTAATTTTATCAATAACGCTAGCAACTTCCGCTATGCTTATTGTTGCAACATAGTTATCAAACATGTAGCGAATAATCTTGGCAATATTCTTTTTATTAAAGGCATCTAGCAATGGTAAGGTCTTAATATATTCAGGAATATTTATACCAGCTTTAACTACATATGTTTTATTAAACTCATTCTTATATTCCTCTAAATTAATTGCCTTTATTACTTTATTATCAAAGATAAAAGGAAAATCTTTTGGAAACACATTATTAAAAATAAATTTACCAACTGTTGAAATAACATAAAGTTGTTGATTAATTGTATTTTTATTAAATATTTTAGAGTTTTTTACCTCTTCAGCAGGTAATGCTACCCTTGCATGTAAAGAAACTTTTTTAGCCTCAAGGTTCCTTATCATGTGATCATAATTGTCAAAGACTCTTCCTTCGCCCTTAGCATCTTTTTGTTCAATTGTTAAATAATATAAACCCAAAATCATATCTTGTGAAGGATTAATAATAGGTTCTCCATCCTTAGGGCCTAGAATATTTTTATTGGCAAGCATCAATTCACGACTTTCCAATAATGATTGTTCCGAAATAGGCACATGAACAGCCATTTGGTCACCATCAAAATCGGCATTAAAAGGGGTACATACTAAAGGGTGTAATCTTATAGCCTTTCCTCTAACTAAAACCGGTTCAAATGCTTGGATAGACAAACGGTGAAGCGTAGGAGCACGGTTAAGAAGTACTAGTTTTCCTTTAATTGCTTCAGCGACATGAGGTCAAATAATTGGATTTTGATCTTCAATTATTTTCTTAGCATTTTTAACAGTTGTTGCAACCTGTTGATCAATTAAACGAGCAATAATTCATGGCTCAAATAATTTTGCAGCCATCTCTCTTGGAATACCACATTGATGCATCTTTAAATTTGGTCCAACAACAATAACAGAACGGCCAGAATAGTCTACACGTTTTCCAAGTAAATTCTGTCTAAAACGTCCTTTTTTACCTGTTAGTGCATCTGAAATAGATTTAAATGGACGATTGTCCTTTGATAAAACAGGGTTAGGGGTTCTTCTTTGATTATCAATTAAAGCATCAACGGCTTCTTGAACCATACGTAATTCGTTTTGCGTTACGAGTTCAGGAGCATCTTTTTCTTGTCATTCTTGTAAACGATTATTTCTAATAATAACTCTACGATATAGCTCATTTATATCACTTGTTGAGTGTCTACCACCATCCAATTGAATTAATGGTCTAAGATCAGCCGGAATAACTGGTAAATTGTAAATTAGCATATTTGTTGGCGATTGTTTTGATTCAATAAACGCGTTAATAACTTGCAATCTCTTATATAATTTTTCCCTATTTTGTTTAGTAGTAGTTGCAAACTTTTCGGGATTTTTAGATTCTTGTAAATTGAGTTGATTAATTTGCTCTGTTACATAAGCTTTTTCGGCGACTAGATCTAAATTCTTCAATAGATACTCAATAGCTCTTGCCCCAGTCATAATTTTTGCGTCTGAGTAATGTTGGATGATATCATTTAATTCATAAAAGTCAATTCCATATTCTTGACCAATTTTTGAGGTTGCTTTTTCAACCAATTGCTCAATTGTTTCTGAAATTTCATCATAAGCTTCTTTGTGGTCTGGATTTTTTGGATCAAAACGTGTTAATAATTCATCCAATGCTTCTTTATATATAACAGCAGCATCATTGATTTCGATTATTAAGTTTTTAGGTAATGATTTAAGTCCACCATCTTCTACAACAATATGATTTTTATAATAAATAAGATTTTCAAGTTCCTCTCTTCTAACTGTTTCAGATGAATTTTGACTCGAAATTCTTAAACCTAATAATTTATAAATAATTGAATGGTCAACCTTAAAAAACCAAAAATGAACAACAGGGCTATTTAACTTAATATGCCCCATATGATTTCTACGTGCTATTTTAGGCAAGATTTGAACATTTTCTTTACGACACAAATCAGTTCTTGTGCAATATGAACCTTCATTTATTTTCTTATATTTATAACCACAAGTAGGACAACGATAATCTATCATTGGTCCAAAAATAATTTCATCAAACAAACCACCACGTTCAGGTTTATATGATTTATAGTTAATAGTTTCTGGTTTTGTAACTTCCCCATGCGATCAAGATTCAACATCCTCAGGAGTAGCTAATGATAAAGAAATTTTTCTAATTTTTGATTCATCTAATAAATCGAATTTTGCATTGTTTTTCATTATTCTGCTCCCCCATCTCAATCTTGTTGATATTTAGTATCAATTCTTTCATATTCAAGCTCATTTTCTTCTCGTGAATCATCATGAGTTTCAAGTTTGATGCACAAACCTCTTAGCTCATATGCCAAAACATTAAACGACTCAGGCATACCTGGCTTTGGCAACTTTGTTTTTCTTGCGAGCGAGTTATAAAGCTGATTACGTCCATTAATATTATCTGACTTATATGTTAATAGTTCTTGTAATAAATTTGCTGCACCATATGATTCGATGGCTCATGTTTCCATTTCCCCGAATCTTTGCCCACCATTTTGCGACTTACCACCAAGCGGTTGTTGCGTAATTAATGAATATGGTCCAACTGAACGAGCATGCATTTTATCATCAACCATATGATATAGTTTTAAATAGTACATTATCCCAACCGATATTGGTTGATCAAATGGTTCACCAGTACGGCCATCATACACAACAGATTTACCTGATGGATTAATTTTTGCTTCTTCAAGAATTTCTTTAATTTGATTATGAGTAATTCCATCAAATGTTGGAGTAACAAATTTTGTATTTAATTTTTGCGCAGCTAAGCCAAGGTGCAATTCTAGAACTTGTCCAATATTCATCCGTGATGGAACACCTTGAGGGTTAAGAACAATATCCAATGGAGTACCATCTTCTAAATAAGGCATTTCCTCAACTGGTAAAACAACGGAAACAACGCCTTTATTACCATGACGACCTGCCATCTTGTCCCCAACTTTAATTTTTCTCTTTTGGGCAATTGAGACTTTAACAATCTTTTCAATACCGTCTTCTAGAACATCGCCAAATTCACGACTTAAAACATCAACAGCAACAACTGTGCCATTATGACCATGTTTAACTTTTAGTGATGTATCCTTTTTTGAAGCAGTCTTTTGTCCAAAGATAGCTCCCATCAGTTTTTCCTCAGGAGTTGGGTTTTCTTCACCTTTTGGCGATGTTCTACCAACCAAAATATCACCTGCAGAAACTTCAGAACCAACTCTAACGATACCGTTATCATCTAAGAAACGCTTTGAGTGGTTTGAAACATTAGGAATATCAGTTGTTAAAATATCTTCACCGGCTTTTGAATGTCTAAATTGAATAGTTTGTTCTTCAATGTGAATCGAAGTATAAACATCATCCTTAACTAGTCTTTCTGATAAAACAACAGCATCCTCATAATTAAAACCATGCCATGTTGTAAAACCGACCAAAACATTCTTGCCTAATGCCATTTCACCATTTTTCATTGATGGACCATCAACCAGTAAATCTCCAGTTTTAACACTTTGACCTACCTTAACTAATGGAACCTGATGAATTAAGGTACCTTGATTAGATCTCTCGAAAGTTCTTAAATGGTATTCATCTTTCTTATTACTTTCATCTCTCTTAATGATGATAACGTTAGCATCAACATAAGATACCACACCATCATATTTAGCAATAATGTTTGTTGAAGAATATTTAGCAATATCAGCTTCAACACCAGTTGCAACTAATGGAGCTTCAGGGAATAATACAGGTACAGCTTGACGTTGCATATTAGAACCCATTAATGCCCGGTTAGCGTCATCATTTTCTAAAAAGGGAATAGCAGAAGCAGCAATCGAGGTCATTTGACGGTTTGAAACCCCAACAAAATTAACTTCATTAGCTGGGACTTCAAGATATTCATTATCACGACGAACCATTACCATTTTATCCACAATTATATCATTTTCAATATTGACGGTTGATTGCGCAAATGTATACCCAGCTTCTTCGATGGCTGTTAAATAGTGCGGACTTGAAAAATCTACCTTTTTGTTTTCAACCTTAAAATATGGCGATTTAATAAATCCGTATTTATCAATGTCTGCGAATGATGCAAGATTAAGAATAAGTCCAATATTCGGCCCTTCAGGAGTTTCGATTGGGCAAATTCTTCCATAATGGGTAGGGTGAACATCACGAACCTCAAATTGAGCGGTATCACGGTTTAGACCTCTTGGCCCCAGCGAGGTAATACGACGTTTGTT